>JAKOSX010000151.1 GCA_029776595.1 Bacillota bacterium
CCGGGGCGGACCTTTGAAGCGAGCCGGATTTTGCGGGAGAAAGCTCCCGGATGGGAACCCGAACAAATCTTGATGTATGTTTACAACCAGACTCTTCGTTATGTCATCGAACGGGATTATTTAGCCCATCCCGATACGGTGATGGGACGGAACGAACTGATAAGGAAAGGTGTTAAGACGCATTGAAAGATTTAAAGGAACATATGAAGCTGATTTGGGAAGCGATGCTGGAGAAGAAAGCTCTGGACCCGGTGATTTTGGATGTACGGTCAGTATCCGGTGTGACAGACTTTTTTTTAATATGTTCAGGGAATACGCCGGTTCAGGTGAAGGCTATTGCCGACAACATCGACGATAAACATGAAGAGGCGGGCCTGGTTTGCCCGCTCAAGGAAGGCTACGCCGAGGGCCGATGGGTTTTAATGGACTTCGGTAATATGGTTGTCCATGTGATGCACCAGACAGAACGGGACTTTTATGCATTGGAAAAACTTTGGCATGACGCCAAAATGATGCGAGATCTTGACGAACTTAAATGATAGTTCGGGACCTGACGAGGAGGATTCGGATGAGTAAAATCGAGCGTTATCACCATGCGGAGATCGAACCGCGCTGGCAGAAAAAGTGGGAGGAATCCGGTTTACACCGTTCCGTGATTGACCGGTCCAAACCGAAATACTATGCGTTGACCATGCTGCCTTATCCCAGCGGCGACTTACATATTGGGCACTGGTACGCATTTACGCCTTCGGATGCATATGCCCGGTATAAACGGATGAATGGGTATAACGTGCTGTTCCCCATGGGCTTCGACGCCTTCGGGTTACCGGCGGAGAATGCCGCCATCAAGCGGGGCATCCATCCTTTCAAATGGACGATGGCCAATATTGAACGCATGCGCAAACAGTTGAAGAGTATGGGGGCCATCTTTGACTGGGACCGGGAGGTCGTCACCTGTCTGCCCGAGTTTTACCGTTGGACCCAATGGTTCTTCCTGAAGTTTTATGAGAAAGGCATCGCTTATAAAAAATTTGCGCCGGTGGACTTCTGTCCGCAGTGCAATACCACCCTCGCCCGGGAACAGGTATGGGGCGAGGACCGTCATTGCGAACGTTGCGGCACTCCGGTCATTAAGAAAGAGTTAAACCAATGGTTCTTCAAGATTACGGATTACGCCGACGAATTACTGGACTTCTCCGAACTGGACTGGCCCGAACGGGTTAAGACCATGCAGGAAAACTGGATCGGCCGGAGCGAAGGGGCTGAGGTCACGTTCCGGACGGAAAGCGGCGAAGCATTTGTCATCTTTACCACCCGGCCGGATACCTTGTGGGGCGTCACCTTTATGGTACTTGCCCCCGAGCATCCTCTGGTGAAGCAGATTACCACCCCGGAATACCGGGAAGCCGTGGACCAATATATTGCCCAGGCCGAACGGCAGACGGAGATTGAACGTCTGGCTGCCAATAAGGAAAAGACCGGTGTCTTCACCGGCGCTTACGCCGTCAATCCGGTGAACGGGGAGAAGATTCCCATCTGGGTGGCGGACTATGTGATGATGGGCTACGGTACCGGCGCCATCATGGCCGTTCCCGCCCATGATGAACGGGACTTCGCCTTTGCGAAAAAATACGGCCTTCCCATTAAACAGGTGATCGCTCCCAGCACCGGAGAAATGGGCGAATTGACTGAAGCCTACACTGACGTGGAGAACGGCGTAATGGTCAATTCCGGGCGTTTTGACGGTACGCCGGCCGTAGAGGGCAAAAAAGCCGTGACGGAATGGCTTCAAGAGCAGGGAATCGGCAAAAAGGCCGTGAATTACCGCCTTCGCGACTGGCTGATCAGCCGGCAACGCTATTGGGGAGCGCCGATCCCCATCATCTATTGTGAAAAATGTGGGACCGTACCTGTGCCCGAAGAGGACTTGCCAGTGCTCTTGCCGGAAGATGCGGAGTTCCTGCCCACCGGAGAATCGCCTTTGAAATACCATGAAGCGTTTCGGAATACCACCTGTCCCAAGTGCGGCGGACCGGCGGAACGGGAAACCGACACCATGGATACATTTATGTGTTCTTCTTGGTATCAATATGGCTATCTCAGCCCGTACTACAAAGGGGAAACTCCATTCGATCCGAAAGAAGCCGAGTATTGGCTCCCGGTGGACCTGTATACCGGCGGTATCGAACATGCATGCATGCATTTGATTTATACCCGCTTCTTTACCAAAGTCATGCGGGATCTGGGATTGGTCCCCTTCAACGAACCTATGCTGAAACTGAGAAACCAAGGGATCATTCTTGGTGAAGACAGTGAAAAGATGAGTAAATCCCGGGGGAATGTCATTGCCCCCGACGATTTGGTCGAAAAATACGGAGCCGACACGGTCAGGGCCTATCTGATGTTCGGTTGGCGCTGGGAACAAGGCGGCCCGTGGGACAGCCGGGGCGTGGAAGGTGTTTATCGCTTCCTCAACCGCGTCTGGGATACGTTATTGGAACCGGCGGACCCGGCTTCAGAAGCCGAAGCGGAAAAAGTCTTGCTCCGAAAGACCCATCAGACCATTGCCCGGGCTACCCAGGACATGGAGAGCTTCTCCTTTAACACTTATATTGCGGCAATGATGGAGTTTTTGAATGTCATTTCCAAAGTCAAAGCCCAAGTGTATGCTTCGGATGCTTGGCAGGAAGCGGTGCGGACATTCCTGTTATTGATCGCTCCCGCTTGCCCGCATATTGCGGAAGAGATCTGGTCGAAGTTGGGCTTTGAAGGTTCGGTCCATACTCAGAGCTGGCCGCAATTCCGGGCCGATTTGGCAGCGGAAGAGACGGTGGAGATCGTTCTCCAAGTCAACGGAAAAATCCGTGAAAAACTGGTGGTTCCGGTGAACAGTACCGAGGATCGGCTGAAAGAACTTGCCTTGGAAAACCAGGTCATTCAAAGCCTGGTATCCGGGAAGACCATCCGCAAGGTCATTGTGGTTCCCAACCGCTTGGTCAATATCGTGGTTGGTTGAGTCATCTCCATCCCAAAATAGTAAGTCCGGGGAAATCCCGGACTTTTTTGTTTGAATAAAGCCCCAGTTAAACGGAGAATTTATCCTTAGACAAATTCTCAATGGGGCGTGAACAATGTGAAGCGTATCAGACTTTCCCGGAAGCAACGCTGTTACCTGACGATGGTTTTGGGATTTATTATGGTATTATCTGTTAGCGTCATGATTCAGTCTCTGGCGTTGCCGCGCAATCTTACCTTATCCCCCGGGCAAAGCATCACCCTTTCGGTCAATTTTCCCCTGAGCTTCAATGCAGTTAAAAAGGAATTGTTGTCTTTAAGCCGTCTGGATCATTATTTTAAGCACAATCTCACCCTGCAATCCTCGGATTCGGCCAAATACGATATCCAACTGACGTTGTTCGGAAAAATTCCCATTAAAAAAATGCATGTGGATGTGGTGGAACCCCCTATGGTTATTCCCTGCGGCCATGCCATCGGGGTATTGGTTTCTTCCCGGGGCGTCATTGTAGTGGGACACATCCCGGTATTCGGAGCGGATCGGAAACAATATTATCCGGCGCGGCAGGCCGGTTTGCACGTGGGCGATGTGTTGCTGGCGGTCGATAATACTATCATCCATAATGTTGAAGACATGGAACGTTTTTTGGCCAACTTGGAGGACGACCGTCCGTTGACCCTGACTATCCAGCGGCAGGAGAAGATCATCAAGCGGCAGATTCGTCCCATCCTGACGGAAACGAATCCGCAAAAAAAGTATATGTTGGGCATATTTATTGAAGAACCGGCGGCCGGCGTCGGCACCTTGTCCTTTTACACGCCGTCCAACCGGGCCTTTGCCGGCTTGGGACACCAAATCGCCAATATCGGCGGTCAAAATGGAATTAAGCTCGAATGGGGTGAAATCGTCCTGGCCAATATCAGCGGGGTTCGCAGTGGTGCCCCAGGTAAGCCCGGAGAGAAAATCGGCATATTCAGCGCGGCCCAAAATCCCATCGGAAAAATTCAAAAAAATTGCAAGTTCGGCATTTACGGGACGGTTTATCCTGAATTTGAAGACTATATCGACGAGAAACCCATTCCCATCGCTTATAGTTCCCAGATTAAAGAAGGCCCCGCCGTTATTTATACCGTCATCAACGGGACACGGATTGAAGCGTTCAAAGTGGAAATCGTCAAAGTATATAAACAACACCAGCCCAGGGATAAAGGGTTGGTGGTAAAGGTGACCGACGAACGGTTGCTGGAAGTCACAGGAGGGATCATTCAGGGCATGAGCGGCAGTCCCATCATCCAGGACGGCCGGCTGGTGGGAGCGGTAACGCATGTGTTTGTCAATGACCCCACCAAAGGGTACGGAGTCCTGGCGGAATGGATGGTCCGGGAAATCAACAAAATAGCCTTTCCAAAAGAAGCATCGTAAGGATGCTTTTTTTCATTGTCTTAAATATTTTGCTAAATAAAAGGAATTTGCCATCCATATCTCGAAATTGGAGGATAATGATGGAGGTGGTTTGATTGGATCCTGTTAAAATCGGAATCATTGATGATAATCAAGATTTCTGTCAACTCCTCCGTGATTTTTTTGCAGGTCAGTCCGAAATTCAAGTGGTTTTTTGCGGACATAATGGTATGGAAGCTTTACAACTCCTTGAGAAAAATACCATTGATGTATTGCTGCTGGATATGATTATGCCGCAGATAGATGGTTTCGGCGTGTTGGAGTGGTTGAAAAAGCGGCCCCAGAGACCGAAGGTTATCGTTTTTTCCGCCTTTGCTCAGGAGGAAATCGCCAGAAAAGCGGTTGCTTTGGGTGCCGATTATTATGTGTTGAAGCCTTTCAACTTGACGGTTTTAACCCAACGGATCCTCCAGATTGCCCGGGATCGGTCCGTCGGCTTTATGGCCAATCCCCGGTCCGAACAGGACAATTTGGAAATGGAAGTATCCAAAATACTTCACCATTTAAACATTTCATCGCATTATAAGGGCTACAGCTATTTGCGGGATGCCGTTTTACTGACCATCAAAGATCCGAGCATCATCAACGAAGTGACCAAACGGCTTTATCCCACC
>JAKOSX010000152.1 GCA_029776595.1 Bacillota bacterium
ACGTGATCCAACGTAATACCCGCTTCCTTCAAGGCCCGCCGGTACAGCGGCACCAGACTTTCCAAATGACAGCGGGCTGCCAGTTCCGGTACCACTCCGCCGAACTTGGCATGCTCATCAAGCTGTGAGGATATAAGATTGCTCAAAACTTGCGTGCCGTTGGCGACCACCGCCACGGATGTATCGTCGCATGATGATTCGATTCCTAATGTAATAAAGTCTTTCATCGCCCAATCCATTCATTCAAATGTAACGTTTATTTACGCTGCCAAGGAGGTATCTCCGGCAATAACCGCTCAAACTCCCGGATTAAACCCGCTTCATAGGCTCCGTGGTATTCTCCGTTAAAAAACTTGTCCGATGCTTCTTCGTAAAAACGTTGCCAAGACTCTTCCTCACGGCCGGGATTAATCGGATAGAACAAAACCCCTGCCATTTTGGCGGCCTGCAAATCTCCCAAGGCATCGCCCACCAATAAAATTCGGTCCGGCGGGTATTTCCCGACAGCAGCCAGTTTTAAATGGTCGACTTTGCTGCCGTATTCCTGCCCGGCAATAACCCGGACATATTTGACCAAGTCATGTTCTTCCCATTCCCGTTCCAGAGCTTCGGCAGGAGTCTGAGACACACAGATCACGTCCGCCTGCGGATACACCTTCTCCAAGCTTTCGCGCACGAAAGGAAACGGCGGGATTCCGTGAACCAGTTCCGCAATGGCCTGATTGACGGCAAGGCTCCACGCCAATGTTCGTTTCAATACCGGGTCACCGGTTTGACGAACGGTCTCTTCCAAAGAAGCATTACCCAAAGGGACACCGGAATCGACCCAACGGCGCAAAGGCTCCAGATCCGGAAGTTTAAAACCCCGGGCTTTCACTTCCTCCCTCTCCGCCAACAATTCAAATACTTTGAGCAGGGCGGTAAACCGGTTGGACCCCCGCCATTTGGAATGGAGATTGACAAACTCCACGGTCTCCCGGACATATTTTGCAATAGGCTGCAGGCCCCAGCATCTAATATTCACCGGACAAAAGCATTCTTTCTGCTTGATGTCCATTGTGTCGAAGATGCAACCGTCCGAATCGAAACCTATAAAAAAAGGATGCTCCGGTTGGAGCGCTTTAAGAACATCTGGGGAATATTCCATCGCCATCTCCCGCTGGTATGATTATTGGAACTTGGCTTTATCAGCCCACAAGCCGATGGCCGGATTGCTGATGAAGAAGATTTCTTCTCCGTCGGAAAGCGTATTAAACCCGTCTTTTAACTTGGCGGGATCATATTTCCGATAGGCTTCCTCAAGAGGCATATAGTTGAAATTGACACCCTCCACTTCCTCGCGGGTCAGGTTTTCAACCGCATAGGTAATCTTAAACCGTCCGTCCGAAGAACCGTGGATCAAATGGGCCGCTGCCGACAGGTTCTCCTGAAGGTCCTGGTTTTGTTTGTAATACTCCAAAATCTTCATCTTTCCGACATACCCGTATTTCCGGATCAACCGGTCAATCCCCTCATCTTCTCCGAACTTTCTCACACCGGGAGCCAAAACAATGAGTTCGCCGTCGTCGGCAATGGCCATCCGGGTACGGTAAACCGACTTATTTCCCAGCCAGGTGCTTTTAAATTCTCTCTCGTCCAGATAAACCACGACTTTTTTCAAAGGTTTATCCAAGAACGTCAAGTTCTTTTGCTGGCTCAATTTAACCGCTTCTTCAAAAAGACGGTACTCCCGACCGATAAACAAACCTTCCAGATTGACCTCTCCGGTTTTCACGGTAGTGACGGTCATGACATAAATCAACGGAATATCCTGCAAATAATGTTCTTCCGCATAATTGAAGACTTTACGGACCGGGGTATCCGCCCGCCCCATAATCTGTTCCATGCCGTATACTGCGCCTAAGAAGTGGGATTTATTGATGGTGTCTTTGCCGCCGCATCCGACAAAGATATTTTTATTATAATTAGCCATCCCGATCACTTCATGAGGCACGATCTGACCGACAGAAATGATCAGATCATAGGATTTATCCAACAACCGCTTGTTCACTTCCACATTGATGCTGTAGTCCAGCAGACCCCCGGAAACCTCACGCACATAGTCTCCCGGAACCTCTCCGACTTTAACGACATCATTCCGCCAATTGTGGACCACAATCGACTCATACGGAACCTCAGGCCCGAAAAACTCCAAACATTCTTCCCGGGTCATCGGATCATGCGTGCCCAAAGCCGGCATAATATCCACCTGACAGGAAGGGGTTAAAAGCTTGTAGTACATGGCCGTAATCCGGCCGGCATAAGAGTGCATCCGAGTGAAGTCCGGCGGCAATATTAACACCTTTTTTAGCGTCTCTCGTCTTCCCTCCAAGGATGCTTCCAACATCTCCATCACTTCATTATCCGGAATTCCCTGTCCTTTGCCCAGCTTGGTTAATGAAACCATTCTTTTTCCTCCTTTGCATGATCGAATCTTTTCTGCCGGTAACCACAGTTCGCTGACAAACAGGCGCCACGCCGCCATTTACCAAAACTCAGTTCTAACTTATCATAACCCTTATGGATTGTCAATTTGCAGGAATTCTCCGCTTCCTTCATTATTTACGCTTTGCACCGTTTCTAATCTGCCGCCGTCCATAATAAAAAATTGAGGCAAATCTTTTGCCTCAATTCACGGGGTTAAAACGCATAAACCTCTTCGGCGCAGAGCAATTTCACTCCGGCTTTCTGGAGCAATTCGACAGCCCGGTCGATATCCTCCACCCGGAAGACCACCACGGCATCGGCATCGGTACGGCCGACAAAGGCGTACATATACTCGATATTTATCTTGATATCCTCCAGCACTTTGAGGACTGCCGCCAAGCCGCCGGGTTTATCGCTCATTTGGACGGCGATCACATCTGTCTCGCTCACCGTAAAATCATTTTCCTTCAAGACCTGGCTGGCCTTGTCGGGCTGATCGACGATCAACCGTAAAATGCCAAAATCCGTCGTATCTGCGATGGAGAGGGCCCGAATGTTAATCTGATGATCCCCTAAGACCTTCGTCACAGTGGCTAAACGGCCCGATTTATTTTCAAGAAAAACGGATAACTGTTTAACTTTCATTCCGCTTCCTCCCATCTATTTCCTTATGTAATTAATGATTCCGTACGGGCTTTCGAAAATCCTGCTTTCTTTGGACAACATCCAACAATTTATGATTGCTTGTAGACATCACGGCGATCGATGATCCGTTTGGCCTTTCCTTCGCTGCGGGCGATGGTCTTCGGCTCCACCAGTTTCACTTTGGCCGAAATTCCCAGAGTGCTTTGGATTTCGCGCCGGATATAGCTTTCAAGCTGCTCCAGTTTGCGAACTTCGTCCGAGAAAAGCCGTTCGGAAACTTCCACCCAAATCTCCAAATCGTCCAGGTTGCCTTCCCGGTCGACGATTAATTGATAATGGGGTTCGGTCTCGCCGATTTCCAAAAGCACGCTTTCAATCTGGGACGGGAATACATTGACGCCGCGGATGATGAGCATGTCATCGGTCCGGCCCATCACCCGGTGCATCCGGGCATGCGTCCGTCCGCAAGCACAAGGTTCATGGGTGATAATGCTGATATCCCGGGTCCGGTAACGGATGAGAGGCAGCGCTTCCTTGGTAATGCAGGTGAATACCAACTCCCCTTTTTCGCCGTCCGGCAGTACCTCTCCGGTATTCGGATCGATCACTTCCACCAAGAAATGGTCTTCCCAAACATGGAGGCCGTCCTGCTGCATACACTCGCTGGATACGCCCGGCCCGATAATCTCGCTCAAGCCGTAAATGTCAAACGCTTTAATGTTCCATTTGGCCTCAATCTCTTTCCGCATGTTGTTGGACCACGGCTCGGCGCCGAAAAAGCCGACCCGCAGCTTCAAATCGGACAACTGGATCCCGGCTTCAGGCGCCGTTTCCGCCATATACAGCGCATAAGAAGGCGTACAGGCCAATACGGTCGTCCCAAAATCCGCCATAATTTGCAACTGGCGTTTGGTGTTCCCTCCGGAAATCGGGACCACCGTCGCCCCTATCTTCTCCGCACCGTAATGGGCTCCCAGGCCGCCCGTAAACAAACCGTACCCATAGGCTACCTGAATAATGTCTTTATGGGTGACTCCACCGCACCCGAAAGTCCGAGCCATCAATTCAGCCCAAATATTAATATCGTGCCGGGTATAACCGACCACGGTCATCTTCCCGGTCGTTCCGGACGAAGCATGGATCCGAACCACCTCATCCTGAGGCACGGCAAACAGATTAAGCGGATAATTATCCCGTAAATCCTGCTTTGTGGTAAACGGCAGCCGAGCCAAGTCAGCCACGCTTTGAATGTGTTCCGGCTTGATCCCCGCCTCATCGAACTTCTTCTTATAAAACGGAACATTATGATAAACCCGCTCTACCGTATTTTTCAGCCGTTGGCTTTGTAATTTTTGCAATTCACTCCGAGACATCAGTTCCATTTCCGGATTCCACATGGTTTTTTCCTCCTTCATTCAGTTTGGTTGCAGATTGATTCCGCCTTTTTTCGTTATAATCTTGGCTAAAGAAGTCATCCGCCCCCCTTCAATAAAAAAACCTTTCGCCTCGTATGAGACGAAAGGTGACTTCCGTGGTACCACTCAAATTGACCTTACGGTCCACTTTCAACCGCGACCTGCGGACAAACCCGACAGGTGATGGCTGCTCCCCGGATAACGGTGGGAGAATCCGGCCTTACCTAATGCCGTCGTCGGACGGGTTCAGCAGGCAACTCCGAGGCGAACTTCCAAACAACTCCGTAAACCCGCTTTCACCGTCCCGGGCTCGCTGTCATTACTTCGTTGAATGTACTTTTCCTCTTCAACGTTATTGGCGTACTGTTAATTTCTTGTATTATATCATACAAATTTTCAGCCGGTCAATCCCCCGCATGCCTTTCCGGCGGCCAAAGTTCCATAGTCCTTCCTTCACGGATGGCAGAAGCCAGATTATTGAAAACCCGCCGGTCGGATCGGGATAATTTCCGGATAAGCTCCTTCATCTCCGCACGTTTCGTGTGGCCGTCTATCGGACACGGGCTGGGCAACGGCTGATAATTAATGAGGGACAACGCTTTTCGAATCTCATATTCCCGGACATAAACCAAAGGCCGTATCACTCTCAGTCCGGAACGGGAAAGATCCGTCCGGGGTAAAAAAGTTTTGATCTGCCCGGAATAGATGATGCTCATCAAAAAAGTTTCCACCGCATCGTCTTGATGGTGGGCCAACGCCACCACGTTATACCCGTTCTCTTTGGCAAAACGATTCATCGCTCCCCGCCGCAAGAAAGAACAGGTGGCACACGGCGGTTCAGGATTATCATCGCTGAACGCATATTTGGCGATCTCCGTTTTTACCGTATATAACGGGACTTCCAGCCGCTCGGCATACTGCCGGAGAGGCATTTCGTCCATCGGGCGTTCAAAACCCATATCCAAAGTAAGCGCCGCCAATTCAAAAGGGATAATCCGATGTTTCCGAAAGATGGCCAAGGCATACAGTAAAAATGCACTGTCTTTGCCCCCGGAAAAACCAACCAACACCCGATCTCCGGGATGAATTAAATCAAATTCCCGAATCGCCCGCAATATTTTCCGGTTCAACGTCCGGGGCAAACTCATCCGATGATTTGTCATGATCTCTTTAACCGCTTTCTGAAATGCTATCTGTAAATATCAAACGATCCAATGAAACGATTTTAACTCATTATAGCATATTTTATATCAAAAAATAATAAACCGGTCCGCTGACCGGCTTTACTTTTTCACTTTTTGAAACTTAAACCTTTCATACGACATTACATGGAACGGCTGCCGACAATTAAATTATGCTTAATGCTGGTTAAGCCGATATCCTCCAATATTCTTCCAGTCCCCAACGCCACACAGGACAAAGGATCTTCGGCCAGATGAATGGGAATCCCCGTCTCTTCCGCCAACAAACGCGTAAAACCGTGAAGCAACGACCCGCCGCCGGTCAATACTATGCCTTTGTCCACAATGTCAGAAGCCAGTTCCGGAGGTGTTCTTTCAAGGACTGACTTAATCCCGTCCACAATCGTGGTAATCGGTTCCGATAAGGCCTGGAAAGTATCCAGCGACGTAAACTTGATGGTCCGCGGCAAACCGGTCACCAAATCCCTGCCCCGAATCTCCATGGATTTTCCCTCTCCGTCCGGATAGGCAGACCCGATCTGAATTTTAATGTCTTCCGCAGTCCGTTCGCCGACCATCATATTGTACATTTTTTTGATATACCGAATGATCGCTTCGTCAAACTTGTCTCCACCCACACGAAGCGACTCGCTGACGACGATCCCGCCCAAGGAAATAATGGCGATATCCGTGGTTCCGCCGCCGATATCCACCACCATATTGCCGCTGGCTTCGGTGATATTAAGCCCGGCACCGATAGCGGCAGCCATGGGCTCTTCCACCAAATAGGTTTTCTTCGCTCCGGCCTGCATCGCCGCTTCCAAAACCGCCCTCTTTTCCACGCTGGTTACACCGGATGGGACGCAAACCACGATTTGCGGCCGGAACAAACGGGGTTTCGGAGATACTTTCTCGATGAAATATTTCAGCATAATTTCAGTCACGTCATAATCGGCAATGACTCCGTCCTTCAAAGGACGTACCGCAACAATATTGCCGGGAGTACGCCCGATCATCTGACGCGCTTCTTCTCCGACGGCCAATACTTTATTGCTGTCTTTCTGAAGAGCGACAACGGAGGGCTCGCGAATCACAATGCCTTTGTTTTTCACATATACAAGCACGCTCGCCGTACCAAGATCGATCCCGATATCGGTCACAAAATTATGCCAATTCAAGCCTCCGCCCCCCTGACAAACCCATAATTTTCCTTGCCCTAACTATTTTTCTATGCCTTTTTTGAATATCCTCCTTTTTGGGTATGAAATCCTTTCTTGATTTGATATTTTTTTCGGGTTGCTTCTCCGCCACGGATGTGGCGTTCCGCTTTGTTGATCTCCAACACCCTTTTGACCAGCTCCGCCAGATCCCGGTTAAGATCCGGTAGTCGCTCGGTAACATCCTTATGAACCGTACTTTTGCTCACGCCAAAATGTTTGGCGGCTTGCCTTACCGTGGCATTATGATCGGCTATGAAATGGCTCAAGTCCAACACGCGTTTTTGAATATAATCCTTCATCCCCCCGCCCCCCGGTTTTTTTATTACATATATATGGTTTGGGCAGGGGAATTATGTTTGTTATCACAACCGCCGGATACAGCCGGTATCCGGATTACTCCACTAAGACAGACCCTCCCGAAATCCATTCTTCAGGATTTACCGGTTGATTATCGCGATAGATGGCAAAATGAATGCAGGGCTCTTCGGAATTATAGCCTGAAACGCCGCTTGTCCCAAGCACAAAGCCGCGCGCCACTCTATCGCCTTCCCGAATCATCACTCGGGATAAATTGGAATAAAGGCTGACCCATCCGTTGCCGTGATCGATACGTACACTGAAACTGCCGTCAACTAACTCTTCGACTTTGACCGCCGTTCCGTCGGCCGCAGCCGCTACTTTGCTTCCGGGCGGCGCCGCAATATCCACCCCGGCATGGAGTTTCCACGAACCGCCCGAATTCACCCATTCAAAGGGTTTAATAACCTCGCCGGCCAGAGGACTCCGGAATTCTTTCGGATCAAACCTAAATTCCTGGACTTCATCTTGGGATTGCATTTTACGCAAATCGTTTTTTAATGCGTCGATTTCTTTCTTTAATGCCTCGATACTTTCAACCCCAGTTGGCTGGTTAACATCCGGCCGCCATTCTTTCAGACGTTCATAACCCCGGGCAGGCCCAAAAAGATAAAACCCCAAGGTAAAAGAGAGAATATATGCAATCCAATACTTCCCTTTCAGCAACGGGGACGTTGCCTTCCACATCCGGGCGGCTGTTTTTTTAACACCCAGCCATCGTTTTTGCATGCCGACTTTCATATTTAACCAGACTCGACGCGATCTTTTTTTCATATGATCACCCCGAGTCTAGTCTTTACCGTTTCAGGAAATTTTATCCGTAATTAGTATTTAATTTTACGGAACCCAATCCCTTGATAATAATGGGCCAATATTTGCTGATATTTCCATCCCCGTTTGGCCAAACCGTCGGCTCCGTATTGACACATGCCAACGCCATGCCCATAACCGGTCACTTCCATCCGCAGTCCAGCCGGAGTTTTTTCAAGCCGGACCGCATTAGAATTCAATTGAAACACTTTGCGAAACTCCTGGCCGTCAATGTACCGGGAACCGCAGGCCAAACGAAGCACCCGGCCGCTTTGGGTCATTTCCGCAATTTTAAGGGTGCGGGCCTCCGCCACTGAAATTCGCAGCCGTCTGGCCACATCATCCCATCTGAAGAAAAGTTGTTGCTTGTACCGGGGGGAATGGCTGTCCACCCCGCATGGAACCCGCTGCAAATAAGGAACGTCATGTTTCCATACATTAACGGCAGCCTCGGTTCCTACACCGCAGGTGGAATGAAATACCGCATCAATCGGTTTCCCGTTATAGACCATGACGATACCCCGAGTCTCCGCCACCGCCCGCCTTATTTTCCGGTAAAACGAGCCATACTCCCAATAGTTCCACTTGGTACGAAGTTGTTTCGGACTGAGCCAGGCCTGGCTTTCATTGGGGTCATCGGAAAAGTCGGCATCCTGATGATACCTGCTCCCCCTTCCCCCGAACCGTTTCATCCGGCCCAGCGCCACCGTCCGTGCAGCCACAGCCTGAGCCTTTAGGGCTTCCAGCTCAAAACGGGCCGGCATTTCGGCAGCCAAAACCCCCACCAGATAATCCTCCAGATCCAGCCGGTACATTTTTCGCTCGGTTTGGGATACCAAAACCACAGGCAGCGTCCTCGCCGCTCCCGCCCCTTCATTCAGGTGCCGGAACCATACGACGGGAGCCAATCCCATCAGCATGAACAAAAGCATATAAACCATGGGTTTGACAGACAGTATGATCCCCTCCTCGCCTCTGATCACCATATGCTTAAAAAATGAAAAAAATTCTCCGGAAACTCCGGAGAACCGGCGAACTATGGTAAAATAAAGTCATCATCCAGTATACAGGGAGTGATACGGTGAAGTCCGGACAATACCACATATCCCTCAATACGACCGAGACGTTAAACTTCAGACAAATTCCCCAGTGGTTGACGGATTGCGCCCATATTCTCCTGAACCATGGTTACCAAGCTTATTTGGTGGGGGGTGCGGTCCGGGACCTGTTACTCGGCATATCCCCCCACGACTGGGATCTCACCACCGATGCCCTGCCGGACACCGTGGAGACCCTTTTCCCCAAAACCTATCCCACGGGAAAACAATTCGGCACCATCACCGTCTGCCACCAAGACCATGCTGTGGAGATTACCACGATGCGTCAAGATATGGCGTACAGCGACGGTCGGCGTCCGGACCATATCCTGTTTTCCCGCGATATTTTAACCGATTTATCCCGGCGGGACTTTACCATCAACGCCATGGCCTACGACTTCCGCTCCCAACGCCTCGTCGACCCTTATAACGGCCGACGGGATCTTTACCGTCGTCGGCTTCAAACCGTCGGAGAGCCGGAGAAGCGCTTTGCAGAAGACGGACTGCGGATGTTCCGTTTCTTCCGTTTTTTAGCCACCATGGATCTCCGCCCCGATGCCAAAACCCTCCGGGCAGTCCGTCCGGAATGGGCTCAGAGGCTTAGCGCTGAACGGATCCGTGACGAGTTAAGCAAACTGTTGGTCGGACCCCATGTCCGGTCCGCATTGGATCTGTTGGAAAAATCCGGCTTGCTCACCCAAGTCATCCCGGAACTTAACGTCCGGCAGTTTAGACAGAGTACACTCTATCCCAATCTGTGGCACCATCTTTTAGAGACCGTCGCCGCCATCCAGCCCCGTTTGGAGCTTCGTTGGGCCGCTTTACTCCATGATGTGGCGAAACCTCTGGTCTATCAACGGAATGAAACCGGAGTTCACTATTATTATCATGAACGTCTGGGAGCCGAACTGAGCCGGAAAATCCTCAGCCGTTTGCGTTACTCCAAAGCCTTCATCCATACGGTCAGCCATTTGATCGAATGGCATATGTTTCAATTACCGCCCCATGCCGGTGACGCTGCCGTTCGTCGTCTGATCCACAATGTCGGAGCCGAAACCGTCCCCGATCTGCTGGAACTAAGGCGGGCGGATATCGTCGGTACCGGCCATATTACCCGGCAAACCTGGCAAGCCTGGAACGAACTCTATGAACGCATCATGCTGTTGAGAACCGAAGCCTTATCCCAAGGCGCAAAAAAACTGGCCATCAAAGGCCAGGATTTGATCGAAGCCTTTCAATTAGCGCCAGGGCCCCTCATCGGAAAGATCCTGTCATACTTAACCGATATTGTGCTGGAAAATCCGGAATACAATGAGAAAAACCGCCTGCTACATCATGCACGGAATTACCTCGAAAAAACGCAGAACTTTAATCCTCCAGCTTCACATAGTCCGCAGGATTCGGCTGGCACGGATCGATCTGATTGATGACGCGTTTCACGCCATTAATGCTCCCGGCGATATTCACGGCTTCCAGAGCCACTTCCCCGGGAGTATTACCGGTCAGAGTAACCACACCGTCTTCCACTCTCACCCGGATTCGGCCGGGGATAGTTTCCAGTTTATCGGTTAACGCCGATTGAATTTGATTGGTCAAGGTCACATCATCAACAGTTTCCGCCATCTTCAATAAACTGCTGACTTCCCGGACGCCCCGGGCTTTGGCCGCCGTTTCCAGCGCTTCCTCCGCCTCATTATAGTTAGATACGCTGCCGACCAGCTGCACTTCGCCACCGACTACCCGGACGCCTACCGAATCAGGCACCTCCGGATTGGCCCGCAATTCCTCGCTGACTTCAAACGCCACATCCTCGTCGTCAATGCCACCGTCCGTGCAAACGGTAATATCGTTTTCGACTTTCTTAACCTCGGGAAAACTACTAATCAACTGTTCTGCACGGATTTTTTCTTCCAAAACGTCCACAATGCCCTGAACTTGGACCACGCCGTCCTGATAAACCCTGACTTTCAGGTCATAGGCGCCTAAACCTTGATCCTCCTGCAGTTTATGATGGATTTGTTCGGAAAGCATTTCGTGATTATCCGTCAACCCCTTCTCCTCCTTTGTCTTAGTTTTGAACGTTCACCCCCCAATTATGAGATTTTTTAAAAGAAAAAAGAGGCTTTGACAGCCTCTTGTAAAATTTTTCACTTTCATCCATTCAGTTTAACCGTTCTTCTTCACGAACTCCTTCATGAACTCCGCCAGGGCCTTACAACCTTCCACCGGCATGGCATTGTAAATCGAAGCCCGGATTCCGCCGACGGACCGATGGCCTTTCAATCCCACCAACCCGTTTTTGGCGCCTTCCGCCACAAAAGTCGCTTCCAATTCCTCGCTGGGTAGACGGAAGGTAACATTCATCAATGAACGGTATTCCTTTTGGGCATGGCCTTTATAAAATTCAGGATATTGGTCCAACACATCATAAATATACTTGGCTTTCTCCTGGTTCCGGCGTTCCATCGCGGCCAAACCGCCGTTTTTCTTAATCCATTTCAATACCAGGTTGACCATGTAGATGGCGTAAACCGGCGGCGTATTGTAAAGCGAATCATTCTCCACAAATGTCTTATATTGCATAATCACCGGCAAATCCGTATTGGCTTTCTCCAAAAGGCCCGGATCGATAATGACAACGGTAACGCCGGCCGGGCCGAGATTTTTCTGGGCACCGGCATATATCAAGGAAAATTGGCTGACGTCAAAGCGGCGGGACATGATATCACTGGACATATCCGCAACCAGCGGCACACCGCCAAAAGACGGCAACTCCTGCCATTGGGTCCCGTAAATCGTATTGTTGGACGTCAAGTGGACATATACCGGAGAAGCGCTGAGTTTAATTTCTTCCTTCGCCGGCAGCCGGTCAAAATTGCTTCCTTTGGTGCTGGCCGCGATATTTGCCTTCCCGATTTTGGCCGCTTCCTCGTAAGCCTTCTTTGCAAAGCTGCCGGTAACAATATAATCAGCCTCCGTGCCCGGTTTCAAAAAGTTCATCGGTACCAACGCAAACTGGGTGCTGGCTCCGCCGCCCATAAACAATACCCGGTAATGGTCAGGCATATCAAGAAGTTCTTTCATCAGACTTTCCGTCTCATTTTGGATCGCTTCATAATCCTTGCCCCGATGGCTCATCTCCAACAAGGACATTCCCTTATGATTAAAATCCAAAAAGCTCTGGCTGGCCTCTTCCAACACTTCATACGGCAATGTCGCCGGCCCGGGATAAAAATTGTAAACCCGTTCTCCCATTTCCGAATCCTCCTCCAAATCTGTGGCGATCTTTTGGGTTCATTATATCTTTTTACAATCTTTTCTTCAAGCAATCCTTGTCAATTCCTCCATGGAGATGACAGTGTAACCATTTGTTCACTGAACCGTAACCCAAATGGAGTTTATTTTAACCCTTACTTTTTTTATACTACAATTAAGGAATTACTAAAGGCATCAACTCACTTTTTCATTTAAAATTCCTTCCCTTCTAACCACTTTTCCTTTCCAACCGGCCGCTGTCAGCGGCTGTTTTTTTATGTTCATCTCCGCTTTACCGAAATAAAAGAATCCCGGGTTCATTCCGGGATTTTTCATCTTCTTCCGCTACCCATCAGCCGCCCAAATATGCTTTTCGCACGGCTTCACTGGCAGCCAGCTCTTTGGCATCTCCGGATAAAACGATTTTACCGGTCTCCAATACATAGGCTCGGTTGGCAATGGCCAGCGCCATATTGGCGTTTTGTTCCACCAGCAAAATTGTAGTACCGGTTCGGTTAATCTCCTGAATAATGGCAAAGATCTCTTTAACCAGCAACGGTGCCAAGCCCATGGACGGCTCATCCAACAACATCAGCCTGGGCCGGGACATCAGCGTCCGAGCCATCGCCAGCATCTGTTGTTCTCCACCGCTCAAGGTCCCGGCCACTTGACGATACCGTTCCTTTAAACGGGGAAACTTGGAGAAAATCATTTCATAATCTTGTTTGATGCCCTGTTTGTCACGGCGGATATAAGCGCCCATCTCCAAGTTTTCCATAACCGTCAAATTAGCGAAAATCCGGCGGCCTTCCGGAACCTGGGCCAACCCCATTTCCACGATTTTATTGGCCGGCACGCCTTTTAACGATTGGCCTAAAAACTCAATCTCTCCCGAATGAATCGGAATCAATCCCGAAATACTGTGCATCGTCGTGGTTTTCCCGGCACCGTTGGCTCCGATTAACGTGACGATTTCTCCCTCATTCACCTCAAAACTACAGTCGTGCAGCGCATGGATGTTTCCATAATAAACATTAAGTCCCCGAACTTTAAGCATGAAGATCGACCCCCTCTCCAAGATATGCCTTCATTACCAGGGGATCTTTACTGACTTGATCCGGCGTACCTTCAGCAATGGTCTGACCGTAGTCCAATACGATAATCCGCTCGCAAATACCCATGACCAAATTCATATCATGTTCAATCAGCAAAATCGTCAGGTTGAATTTCTCCCGGATAAAACGGATCAGTTTCATCAAGTCTTGGGTCTCTTGGGGATTCATCCCCGCAGCCGGCTCATCCAACAGCAATAATTTAGGTCCGGTTGCCAGGGCCCGGGCAATCTCTAACTTCCGTTGTTCGCCATAAGGCAGGTTTTTAGCCAGTTCTGCCTGTTTATGTTCTAAATTAAAGATCTCCAACAGTGCGACGGCCTTCCGGGTAATCTCGGCTTCTTCCTTAAAAAAGGCCGGCGTCCGGAAAACGGCGTCCGCCGATTTATATTTCACATTAAAATGGTAAGCGATGCGGATGTTATCCAACACCGTCAAATCTTTAAACAGACGAATATTTTGGAAGGTCCTGGCCATCCCCATTTGTGTAATTTGAAAGGGTTTCATATGGGTAATGTTTTGTACCTTGCCGTTTTTGTCAGTAAACTCTATCTCTCCGCTGGTCGGGTGATACACTCCGGTAAGCATGTTAAACACAGTGGTTTTCCCGGCGCCGTTTGGCCCGATGAGCCCCAGCAGTTCCCCTTCCTCAAGTGTCATATTGAAATTTGAAACCGCCTTCAATCCGCCAAACAGAATGGAAATATCTTTCGCCCGTAATACTGTCATTGCCGTTCACCTGCCTTATCAACCTTCGATTGGGTTCTATCCGATTTAAACAGCCGTTGCCACAATGCCAAAATCGATATTTCCCGGTTGCCCATCAGTCCGCTGGGACGGAATAACATAATGAAAATCAGCAACAATGGGTAGATCACCAAGCGGTAATCCCGTAAAAACCGCAAGAATTCCTGCAAGTAAGTGAGGACGAATCCGGCAATAACCGTTCCGGTAATGCTTCCCATACCGCCCAAAACCACAATAACCAAGAAATCAACGGATTTCAGGAAATTAAACATGGTCGGATTGAGATATCCGAAGAACGGGGCATACAAACCACCGCCGACTCCGGCGATAAAAGCCGAAATGGTAAAGGCATACATTTTATAATAAAACACGTTGATTCCCATGGAATTGGCAGCGATCTCATCTTCCCGCACCGAAAGTACTGCCCGACCGTAAGAAGACTTAATCAAATTACTCATCAAAATGATGGTGATAATCATCACGGAGAAAACCCAGAGCATGGAAAGAGCCGGCGCGAGTAATATATCCTCCGTAAATGAAGGAATCCCTTTCAAGCCGGCTGCCCCTCCCGTAATTTGTTCCAGATTGATCATGATCACGCGGATAATCTCTCCAAACCCCAGAGTGACAATGGCCAAATAGTCTCCGCGAAGCCGCAAAGTCGGAAAACCGATGATCAAACCAAAGACGGCTGTCACCAAACCGCTGGTCAGAATGGCCAAAAGCATCGGGAAATTGAATTTCATGATACATACCGCTGTGGTATATGCGCCGACCGCCATAAAACCGGCATGCCCCAGCGCCAATTGGCCGGTAAATCCGGAAATTAAATTTAAGCTGAGAGCCACAATAATATTAATGCCTGCCAACGTTAAAATTTGGGCGGTATATTCATCGATCACTCCAATGTATACCAACGCCGCCAAGATACCGGTGAATACAACGGCAATCGCCGCAAGCGTCAATCCATTTGCAATATTCTTCTTCATGCAATTACACCTTCTCACTGACATTTTTACCGAGAATACCCGAAGGCTTAACCACCAATATCAAAATGAGAATTCCGAAAGCGATGGCATCCGCCAATTGTGAAGAGATAAATCCTTTCGTCAACGTTTCGGCAATCCCCATGATAAATCCGCCCAACATGGCGCCGGGAATGCTGCCGATACCCCCAAGCACTGCAGCGACAAACGCTTTTAACCCGGGAATAATCCCCATATACGGTTCAACCTGGGGATAAGCGCTGGCAAAAAGAATTCCTGCCGCCGCAGCCAAAGCCGAACCTAAAGCAAAAGTAAACGAAATGATCCAATCCACATTGATTCCCATTAAATAGGCTGCCGGACGGTCAAAAGAAACCGCCCGCATGGCTTTTCCAAGTTTGGTATGATTCACGATATAAGTCAATAAAAACATTAAAGCGATGGATACCACAAAAACGATGATTTGAATCTGGCTGATATTGACATCGCCAATAGGAAAGTTCACCGTTTTAAACGTGGGAAACTCTTTAGGGTTGGGGCCGATCACCTTGACCACCCGGGCCCCGTTTTCAATAAAAATCGATACCCCGATGGCCGTGATCAACGCATTGATCCGCGGCGCATTCCGCAACGGTTTATAACAGGTCTTTTCAATGACGATACCGACCACCGCGCAAACGATCATCCCTACCAATAATGCCAAGACAAACGTCAGCGGGGTGACGCCATATGCTGCCAAAACAAAGAAGCCTCCGAACGCTCCGAGCATCAGAATATCTCCGTGGGCAAAGTTAATCAGTTTAACGATGCCGTAAACCATGGTGTACCCCAATGCAAGCAAAGCATAAATGCTTCCCAGCGATAGCCCGTTCACCATTTGCTGTAAAAATTCATGTAAAAATCCCATAAGCCCACCTCATTCATTCAAACATCTTTTCCGGAAACGGGGGTCCAGCGTATTTCAACAATAATGGGAGAATAACAAGATTCTCCCATTATCATTCCATTCCAATTATACCATTACTCCAGCATCCAATAAAGTTTGATTCTTTGATTACGGGTTAACAGTACCTGCGTATTCCGTGGTCAATTTCCCGTCCGCCCCTTTGACCACTTTGAGCATAACCGCGGACTTGACCGGATTCCGCTTTTCATTGAAACGAATATAACCGGTCACCATCTTCTTATCGGTTTCCATCATCGCCTGTTGAATTTTCACAGGATCCAGGCTGCCTGCTTTTTCGATGGCATCGGCCAAAATATAAGCGGCATCATAGCCAAGTGCTGCCAATGCGTTCGGAGTGATGTTATACTTCTCGCGGAACTTGGTGACGAATGCTTTTACATCCTCGTCGTCCGAATCCGGCGAATAATGGTTACTGTAGTAACAGCCGATGACTTCGTCCCCGGCATTGTTGGTGATTTCATCCCAACCGTCGCCGCCCATCATTGGGATAGTCATGCCTTGGCCCCGAACCTGTTTCGCAATGAGAGAGATAGTGCTGTAATAATCGGGGATAAACAATACTTCCGGTTGGCTCGCCTTGATTTTGGTCAATTGGGCATTGAAATCTTTATCGCCGGTGCTGTATGATTCGATAGCCACGATCTGGCCGCCGAGTTCTTCAAATTTGGCTTTAAAATTGCTCATCAAGCCTTTGGAATAATCATTGGTAATATCATAAAGAATAGCCGCTCTTCTGGCTTTCAGGGTTTCATAAGCGAACTTGGCGTTCACCTGGCCCTGGAACGAATCGTTGTAACATGCCCTGAAAATGAACTCTCCGGCATCGGTCACCGTATCATTGGTGGAAGAAGAAGTGATCAAAACCACCTTTTTTGCCTGAGCCTCTTTGGTAATGGCCAAGGTACACTTACTGGTCAACGCTCCGATGATCGCCACCACTTTGTCTTTGGCCGTCAGTTTCTTAAAAGCATTGGTCGTCTTTTCGGGACTGGCTTCATCATCTTCCACGATCAATTCCAACTTTTTGCCGAGAACTCCACCGTTGGCATTGATCTCTTCGATAGCCATGGCAATGGCGTCCCGGGTTTGAATTCCGTATGCGGAAACCTGGCCGCTAATCGGCTGAATCGTACCGATCTTAATGGTCTTGCTTTCATTACATCCGCTGATCAGAGAAAAGACAAGTACTAAAATAATGCCTGCCAATAATAACCGATTTTTAAGCATACAATCCCCTCCTTTAATCCGCCATCAATCACAATATACTTTTAATACTCAAAATATTATCAAAATCGTCATTCCATGTCAACAATGTTGCCATTGTATATTGCATTCATGTTAAATCTATCAAAATTAATGAATATTTATACATTATTCGTCACGTTTTTCACAAAATATCCGATTGTATTGTAAAGTTTATGTCAACTCATACAATAAAAAGCGCCTTTCGGCGCTTCTTGTAACACTTCATCAACTTCAGACATTCCAAGTAAGGATTTCCTGTTGTATAAATATCCGGAAAATCAATCGGCGCAAGCCCGTTGTCAGGCCTTGTCGACTAAGCAAATCCGGTTACGGCCACTGTTCTTGGCATAATACAGAGCTTCATCCGCTTTTTGCAACAAACCTTCAAACGAATCGGCGTTCTTCGGATAACCGGCCACCCCGCCGCTGAGGGTCACCACCACCATTCGCCCGTCATCGGTGCGATAATGATGTTCAAAAACGGCATGGCGCAGGCTATCTGCAAAACGGACCGCTTCATTCACCGGCACTTCCGGAAGGACCACCACGAATTCTTCCCCGCCGTACCGGGCCAAAATTCCGGTCGGCAACATTTCGCCGGCCACCTGTGCCGTTTCCTTGAGAACCATATCCCCGACCAGATGCCCGTAGCGATCATTGATCACCTTGAAATGATCCAAATCGAAGATAATAACCGAAACAGTTCGCGGATGGGATGCAAACAATTCCGAAATATAATTCATCAGGAACATCCGGTTATAAACACCGGTTAATGCATCGTGAGTGGCCATTCGCCGCATTTTATCATATAAATACGCATTTTCCAGAGACAGACTTAATTCCTGGGCAATCAGTTTGGCAAAATCGACAAGATCCTGATTGGCAATGCGAACCAATTCATTTTCCATCACCATCACGCCCAGGCAATTGTGGCGACCGCTCAGGGGAATGGCAATATTACCGCTGGTCTTTCCCTGGGCCATCGCTTCATCCGCGTCGGTGAACACCATGCGCTCACGGCAAGCCCGGGCTACCAAATGGTTAGCATCCAACGGAATAATTTTTTCAAGTTCAGGAGCGACTGCAAATCCCGAATTGGCCTTAAGCTCCAACACTTCCTTCTGTTCATCCACCATATAAATAGTACACCGTTTACTGCCGAATACCCCGAGAAGGATGTCCAAGGTTTTTTTCATCAACTGATTACTGTCGAGTTCACGGGCGATTTCTTCCTGGATCAATTGCAACGTATAAGCCTGAGCATATTTTTCCTCCAAGCTTAGACTGGACAGTTGCAATTTCCGGTAATTGGTCTCGATTTCACGCCGACTTTCTTCCATCCGGGTGTACATGTCAATAAAAGACTGGCGAAGTTCAGCCAAATCGTCATGATGCGGATCTGGCTGTAATTCCAAGGAAGTTCCGCTTAAAATTTTCTGAACCCAGTTTTTCAACTCTACAATCCGGACCACAAATGAGCGGTTGCGGAGAAACAAGATGATGTTCAATATAGCAAGTAAAATTAATATGGTATAGACCATCCGGGCGTCCTCCCGCCAAAAACATTGACTGCTACCGTCCTGCTTCAGAATTGAATGACGATTCTACATATTTATATCTATTATATCGGATTTTGCAACATTATAAATTAGTTTTTTTTCTAGTTCCTAAGGCTCATTTGACAGGCGGCCGGAAACGATAACCGGACCAAAACCGTTTGTCAGCGGGAGGTTTGGGAAGGCGGTCAATCTCATCCGGTGCCCACCATGACACCGCCTGGCAATCGACGGCTTTCGGCTCCCCTTCCACGATGCGGCACTTAAAATAGAGTAATATCAAATGCATGCTTCCTTTAACTTCCGAGACGGTTTCCAACAGAGAGCCAATCTCCGCCTTTACCCCCAGTTCTTCTTGTAATTCCCTGTAAAGGCTCTGCCGCGGCTCCTCCCCCCATTCTACTTTGCCTCCGGGAAATTCCCACTTTCCGCCTTCGGAATCCTGCAGCCGCCGTTGGGCCATTAAAAACCGGCCATCCTTTTCGATGACAGCGGCAGTCACAATGATTTGCTTCATACTATTCACCCTGTTTTTCTCTTTAAATTAATTGATAGCCTAACCAAAAACAGCGAAGAAGTTTTCTCCGCTGTTTGGAATCTCCTTTATTGCAGAACCACCCGTTGGAATTGTTTTTTCCCCTTTTTTATCAAGGCCTGATTTTCCGGGAAATCCTCCACGGTCACCGTTTGGTTGATATCCGTTACTTTTTGGTCGTTCAACGTAATACCGCCTTGAGCGATCAACCGCCGGGCTTCGCTTTTGGAAGGTGCCAAACCGGCAGAGACCAACAGATCGGCGATGGGAACCCCGGATATTACGGCATTCCGGTCGAGGGTTATTGCAGGCACCGCACTTTCGTCGCCCGACGCTCCAAATAAAGCTTCGGCAGCCTTTTGCGCCTCTTTCGCCGCCTCTTCGCCGTGGGTCAACCGGGTCACTTCATAAGCCAGGACTTTTTTGGCCTCATTGATTTCCCGGTCTTTTAAAGCCCCTAAACGACGCACCTCATCCATGGGCAAGAACGTATAGAGGGCCAAGAAACGCTCCACATCCCGGTCGTCCGTATTCCGCCAATATTGATAAAAGTCATAGGGACTGGTCTTTTCGGGATCGAGCCAAACGGCGCCGGCCTCGGTTTTGCCCATCTTCTTTCCGGAACTGGTCGTCAGCAGCGGGAAGGTAATACCAAAGGCTTCTCCCCGTTCCAATCGGCGAATCAGATCAGCCCCGGCAAGAATATTGGACCATTGGTCATCGCCGCCCATTTGCAGTTTACATCCGTATTTCCGGTAAAGCATCAAAAAATCATAGGATTGCAGCAACATATAGTTAAACTCGATGAACGTCAACCCTTTTTCCATCCGGGACTTATAACACTCCGCCGTCAGCATCCGATTGACGGAAAATTGGGACCCCACTTCCCGAAGAAACTCAATGTAATTCAAATTGCGCAGCCATTCGGCGTTGTTGATCATCAGTGCCTTACCGTCACTGAAATCGATAAACCGGGAGAGCTGCCCTTTAAAGCGAGACGCATTATAGTCAATCTGTTCTTCAGTCAACATTTTTCGCATATCCGTCCGTCCGCTGGGGTCACCGATCATCGCCGTACCGCCTCCCAGAATGGCGATAGGCCGGTGCCCGGCTTCCTGCATATGATGCATGGCCATGATCGGAAGCATATGACCAATATGCAGACTGTCGGCCGTCGGATCAAATCCTACATAAAAGGTGACTTTCTCCTTTTCTAACAGTTCATATAGAGGTTCTTGGTGGGTTGTCTGTTGGATAAACCCCCGTTCTCTCAAAACATCGATAACTGACATCCTATTCTCCTCCTTATAACCTTATAATAAAAAAAGACTTTATCCCGTATAAGGACGAAAGTCTTCGTGGTACCACCTTACTTTAAGCGCCGCAATCCATGTTCCCGGCACTCCTCTTCACGCGTTAACGGGCGTTCCCGAATCGGCATACTGAAAATTCCGCCGTCAGCTCCGGAGAGTAATTCGCTGCCACCGGATTCGACAGGTTTACACCTTCCACCTGCTCTCTCTTGTCACTCCGGTACAACTACTGCTGAAAACCGCGGAAACGACTACGATTCTCATGCTCCTTCATTGCTTTTCTACAAATTATACCATGCCCCGATTTGTTCAGCAATATGAACTTATATTATTATTGGCATCCGAAAAATGATGTTATATAATTGTAATATCTCAAGCGCATGAATATCTTAAACACAATATTCGGAGGTGTCATAATGAAGAAA
>JAKOSX010000153.1 GCA_029776595.1 Bacillota bacterium
CCGGGTTTCCCTTTCCGTATGATCTGCGAATTATACGGTAAATTCGGCAATGGATTGTTTCAACGCATTGGCAATTTCATTCAGGTTTTCGGCCAAAGCGGTCACCTGCTGGACGGAGGCACTTTGCTCCTCGGCAGTGGCCGACACCTCTTCGGTGCTGGCCATACTCTCCTCGGAAATGGCAGCAATAGTGCTGATGGCGGAAATCACGTTTTCATTGCTGGCTGCCATTTGCCGCGCGGAATGGGCCACCGCTTCAATCTGCGCTAAGGTATCAATTAAGGTCTTAAAGATGTTTCCGAAGGTAACATTGGCCTCGTTGACCAAATTCTTTCCTTCTTCTGCACTCTCAAGCCCTTTTTGAATGGCTTCCACCGCTCCGGCAGTACGTTTCCGCATTTTGTCGATGAGCCCGGCGATGAGTTGGGCAGCCTGCTTGGATTGTTCAGCCAGTTTACCGGTTTCTTTCGCAACCACGCTGAACCCTTTACCGTGCTCGCCGGCACGGGCCGCCTCGATGGCCGCATTTAACGCAAGCAGGGTGGTTTGTTCCGCAATGCCTTCGATAACCGTAGTAATCTTACCGATCTCATCCGAAGTATTACTAAGCTCATGGATGACTGCGGCAACGTCTTGGGTGGTAGCATACAAATCATTGATCTGCTCAGCAACCGAATCGGTGGCTTTCTGTCCGGCTTTGGCCGACTCGGCCACCCGTTCCGACGATGCAGCGATCATTTGGGTATCCGCGGAGACCTTGCGGACCAAGCCCGCCAGAAGATTAATAGTCTCCACCGCTTGATTGATCTGCTCCGTCTGTTCGGACGAGGCTTTAGCCAGCTCTTCCATAGCTTTGGCAACCTGGGCGGCGGACTGGCCGGTATCCGAAGAAGCTTCTTTCAACTCACGGCTGGCAATGGCCAAAGTTTCCGCTTTTTCATTAATTCCGATAATCAATGATTTTAACCCGTCAATGGCCCGGTTCATGCCGCGTACCATGTTTTGGACTTCACTGGCCCCCCGGTCAATGGTGACATTTTGGGTCAAATCCCCGGTGGCCAGCGCTTCGGTGGCTTTAACCACAACCTGTAACGGTTTGGAGATGGAAGCAGCCACCAGCAAACCGATAATTACAGCCAAAGTCAATCCCGCGAACACCAAAATCGTGGTCAAGAACTTTGATCTATTGGAATAGCTTTTGCTGTTATCCATCGTATCCAAGGCGCTCTGTCTGATGGAAGACTCCAACAGATCCAAACCGATACTGATATTTGCGATATATCCGTTTAAGGTTTCCAGTCCTCTTTCACTGGGCTGCAAACGGAACAATTCGTTGATCTTCGCATTTGTCTCCAACAACTGTGCGACCTGGGCTTCATCCACCGACTCCAGTGTTTCAATGCGACGGCCAATTTCGCTGACGACCGACGTCGAAATCAATGCAGGTGCCCGGCCGGTGAGTACCTCGAGATAATTAGTCCGGAGACTTTCGAGTTCGTATTTTATCTTACCGAGGTCGCCCATTTTTCCGGCATTTTGCTGGAATACCGTCATGGTATTTTGCTGCATGGTGTCGATAACCCGGAAAGCCATCCATGCCTGAACAAAGATGACAAGCAACATGATAGCGATAACCATCAAAATCTGCGGAAATACCTTCATCCGAGTCGGATTGAACGTACTCTTGGCGAGCAACCTCTGGACATTATCGCATAACTTTCGGATCCATTCCATAAAAACCACTCCCGTCTCCCTGTATTTGACTAACTATCCAAACATTATATGTTATCTATCAATTTTATAAATTTCGCCTTATTGCCGCCATTTCCTTCCTACTTTTGTACAATGATCCTAAAATTTTTCAAAAAAAAGCACCGCGTTGTGCGATGCTTCATTACAAGGATTTATTATTTGATTCGTCTTGCATTTACACTTCAAATTCGGAGATAGAGTGCTCCAACCGGTTGGCGATTTCCGACAAGTTCTCAGCCAAAGCGGCAACCTGCTGCACCGAAGCACTTTGTTTTTCCGCTGTGGCCGAAACCTCTTCGGTACTGGCCAAGCTTTCCTCGGCGATGGCCGCAATGGTGGTAATCGCTCCGATAACGTTCTCGTTGCTGTTGGCCATTTGCCGGGCGGACTTGGCCACCGCTTCAATTTGCGCCAGATTTTCAATTAAGGTTTTGAAGATATTCCCAAACGTCATATTGGCCGCATCCACCAAATGCTTTCCTTCTTCAGCCCGGTGAAGCCCTTTTTGGATGGCCTCCACCGCAACATCGGTCCGTTTCTGCATCTGGGCGATTAAATCGGCGATCAATTGGGCGGCTTGCTTCGACTGTTCCGCCAATTTGCCAGTCTCCTTGGCCACCACACCGAACCCTTTTCCATGTTCACCGGCTCTGGCCGCTTCAATGGCCGCATTCAAAGCCAGTAAAGTGGTTTGCTCGGCAATTCCTTCAATCACCGTGGTAATCTTGCTGATCTCTTCCGAAGATTTGGAAAGATCGTGAATCACTCCGGCCACTTCCTGGGTTGTTGCATAAAGTTCATTGATTTGATTGGCCACGGCATCCGTAGCCTTCTGCCCTTCTTTGGCCGATTCAGCCACCTTCTCGGAGGATGTGGCAATCGCTTCAGTATCCGATGACACTTTTCTCACCAATCCGGAGAGGGTATTGATGATTTCCACCGCTTGATTGATTTGCTCCGACTGATCCTGGGAAGCTCTGGCTAATTCCTCCATGGCCCGCGCCACTTCCGCGGCAGAGTTCCCAGTTTCCGAAGCCGCAGTTTTCAACTCCTTACTGGCAACGAAGAGGGTCTGTGACTGTTCGTTGATGCCTTTGACCAGGTTACGGAGGCTTACAATCGCTCCGTTAAGCGCTTCAATCATTTCCCTGACCTCAACGGAGCCTTTATCAACAACAACGGTCCCTTTCAGATTTCCGGTGGCCAAAGCCTTCGTGGCAGTAACCATGGCTTGGAGCGGTTTAGAAATGGACGAAGCAATGGCCAACGCAATCAAAATCGCCAGCACCAATCCTCCCAAAACGGCAAGGCTCATTTTGATCCGGGATAAAGAGGCATAACTCTTACTGGCATTGATGGTATCGATGGCATTTAAATTAATGGTGCTTTCAAAACTGTCCAAACCGGCATTGATGGTCGCCACCGTTTCATTTAATAAATTGTAATTCGCTTCCGACACCGGTAACCTCGGAAGGGATTCGATCTTTTTGAACTCATCCTCGAGACGTTGAGCTTCTTCAGGATTGACCTCTGCCAAAAGCCGAATCCGGCTAATACATTCCTGATAGGTTGAATTGCTCAGCAACACGCTTTCATAACCGGTAAGCACTTGATGATAATTGAGTTTAATCCGTTCCAGATCATATTTGGTTTTGCCGATATCCGCCATTCGTCCCGCATTTTGTTTAAATACCTTCATGGTAATATCATGCATGGTGTTGACGGCCCTGTAACTCATGATGAACTGGATAAAAATAACCAGAAACATAATACCGATAACAAACAGGATTTGAGGAAAAACCCTCATTTTAAAGGGGTTCAGTTTAAATCCCGACTTTAATCCGGAAGGCTTCCCGAAGATTTTCCGAAATTTGCTCCCCATACCTTGTAAAAATTTCATTGTCAGCACCTCCGTAACATGTCGAACCAAATCATTCGGTGTCGCCATATATTAAAACATTCGGTATCCTCACCTTAGTTCCTCTTCAACATCGGTTTATTTTCGAAAAAAATTGTATTATTCTACAAAATTCGTCAAACGCAGCCGCCCGGATACCTTTTTCAGGTTAATTTCTGCCAAATAAGCATCATGGAGCGTCTGTTGGTAATTGAGCTCCGACTGGTTCAAGCCCACCTGGGCATCCAACACATCTTTAAACGGAACCAACCCCGCCCGGAACTTGGCTTCAGTGGCTTCAAGGTAGATTTGATTATGTTTCAATTGCAATTCGCTGCTTTTCAGCTGATCTTGCTGGTTAAGGTAATCGTAATAGGCCGCTTCAACTTCCAGGATAATCTCTTTCTCCAGCTTCTTCAAGGCCTGCTCCAAGCGGACAACCTCCGCTTCCGCTTCCCGAACCCGCTGGCGGCGAACCTCCCCGTCCCAAAGGTTCCAACTTAATTTCAACGTTAAGGTCCCGTCCTTGGAATAATTCCGGTTTTTCTCCGTTGTCACCCCGACAGTCCCGTTCAGATACCATTCTTCCGAAGTCCCGCTCCGGTCCAGATTGGATATGCCGATACTGGATTCAACATGCTCCCGTTCAAAACTCCAGTCCAGCGACAAACCGATCCGCTGCGCCAAGCGGGCCAGTTCCAACAGTTTTCGGGCTTGTTCCAACTCTTCCTGGGCTTGCTTGATATCCGCCCGTTCCCGAAGGGCATCTTCAGTTAAAGCCTTCAAATCATATTGGGCCAACGCCGGTTGTAACGCAATCAACGTCAAAGGCTCATCCGGGTCAAGCCCCAGGGTTTGGCGGAGTTTCAGTTGAGCATTGCGATACTGATAGCGGGCCCGGTTTAAGGCGGATGAAGCGGAAGATAACTGGGCTTCAGCACCCGTTTCATCCGTCACCGTGGTCAGCCCCAACTGTGAGCGGGTCATCACTTCATCATACGACCGTTTGCTCCGCTGATAATTGTTTTCAGCGATTTTTAAGGAACTTTCCGTTAAAATTTCCGCCTGATACATCTTGATAATGTCGTAAATCAATTGCTGTTCCTGTTCATCCGCACTGAGCAAAGCAATGGTCCGGTTAGCCTCAGCAATCTGGTCGTTTAACGACTGGACGCCCCGTAACTTGGCCAACGGCACCGAACGGGTTGCCTCCAGGCCAG
>JAKOSX010000154.1 GCA_029776595.1 Bacillota bacterium
CAATATCTGTTGAAAAATATCAGTGAAGTACGATTGTAGCTTATAATAATACAAGTCCAATTTTTATCATATGAATGATATTGGAATCATTGGATTCAAAAATTATGGCAAGGGGGAGAAAAAATTGAAAAAGGCTTGGTTTGGCGTTGGACTTGCTCTTTTGAAAAATATGCCAATGCCTATAAGTTAACTGTCGATCAGATTAAAACGATGCTGGATTATGACAGTGATATTGTTGTTACAGAATCAGCCAACGGGATCACCTTTACCAGTACCGTGGTGGTCGACCCGGTAACGCAATTACCGAAGGGTGATGCCAGAAACCGGTATATCCGGATCGCTTATGATAAGTCAAAGCAGCAGGGGATGCTTGATCTGACTGCGGGCAGTCAATTTGGCATTCATGTTTATGCGGATGTGGATTTAAGTAAAACCAGCAATGGACTTTGGGTACGGATTAAAAACGCTTCCGGACTAATCAGTTCTGAAAAAAACGTTCCCAAGGAAACCCCGCTGACGACGGATGAAATTCTCGATACTACCGTCAAAAAAAGTGCGGACAATGCCTATATCGAAATTACTCTGCCCTGGTCGGGTAGTGTAACTATTAAGAACATTTATCTGTTTATGATAACCAACAAAGTTGAAGGTTATGCCGATATGGCATCCCGGATCACCGGGGGAACCGGAGCGGCGGCTGAAAACATTTATACCGTAACTAATGCGGCAGAGTTGTATGAGGCCGTAAACGCAGTTAAGTCAGTTACCCCAATGCCCTCCATTATTCGTGTGAACGGAACCATCACCTATGATGATTGGGTGGCAGCCAGCGGCTCAACGTTACGCTATATCGATCTGGGGAGCAGCGTATCCAATCTGACCATTGTCGGTGTTGGGTCCGCCGGGAAGTTTGACGGGCTTGGCTTTAAGATTACCGGTACCAATACGATTATTCAAAACCTGACAATCACCAAAGTATTGGGAAGAGACGCTATTGAAATCAGTAATGCCAAATACATCATGGTTGACCATTGTACTTTATTCAATGAGCCGATTGTGGCGAATCCGTCCGAAGAATTGAAAGACAAGTATGATGAGTTGATCAGCGCCAAAAATAATGCGGAATATATCATTATATCCTGGAACCATTTTTATAACAGTTATAAAACAATCTTGGTCGGCAGCAATGATGATGCCGACGCTCTCCCGGACCGGAAGATGATTATGCATCATAATTACTTCCAGAATTGCAATTCCCGGTTGCCGCTTTACCGGGGAGGCCATGCCCATATTTACAACAACTATTACAAAGATATTCTCTCCGATGCCATCAACTGCCGGACCGGTTCGAAACTTCGCATTGAAAACAATTATTTCGAAAACGTGAAGAAAGCCATCGGTTATTGGCATGACACCGGGAACAACCCCAGCGGCCAGTGGCAGGTATCCGGCAATCGCTATGTGAACGTTGAAACGGATAAGCCGGAAACCTCCACCTGTACGATTGATTTTGGAAATTATACCTATACGTTGGATCCGGTCGATAGTGTTCCGGGTATCGTAACAGCCGGAGCAGGCGCCGGGAAAATTTAAAGCGGATGAACGAGAATAGGAAAAAAGACGTGAGCAATCACGTCTTTTTTCATTGTTATTTGGATTTATCCATATTCTTTTGGGTGTTTTCTTTGTTATCGTAGTCTTTGGCAAACTCCATGGAAGCATTCTCGCCTAATTGGTCATTATTCGCATTTAAGGCGCTGTTCATATTTTCATTGGGTTTCTTTTGATTATCAGCCATTCCAATACCCTCCTTTTTGATGTTAGGTTGTCAAAAATGGATGATTTTATACCAATCATCGAACGATTGGACGGGAAGGGAGGGTGTGGTAAAATAGTAAGCGTTAGCAGAAAGGGTAAACCGTACACGGTGCACAGTTCACATATGTAATGACAAAAGTGACGTTAGAAGACAGAATACGGAATACAGAAGACAGAAGCTTTAAAATCAGTTGACAGTTGAGACAGTGGACAGTTCCAAAGTGTAAAGGGAAATGGCATCGAGTTCTAGGTGTTAGGTACTGGTTTTAGGTAGGAATGCGTTAGCGTTCCTTCCATAAATTTAGAATCTTGGACCTAGGACCTCATATCAGGATGAACCTGTGCACTGTGAACGGTGGAGAACCCATTGATACCTGAATTCAGGAAAAAGAGGGAAATGATGTTACGAAAATTCATTCATTGTTCGGACCTTCATATTGGGCGGCAGCGGCTTGAAGGGAAGCTGCCGGAGAGCGATTTGGCTCGGGCTTTTGCTTATATCGTCCGTTATACGATTGAAAAGAAAGCGGATGGGTTGTTGATTGCCGGAGATTTGTTCGATTCGTCGTCGATCCAACCGCCCCATTTGCAGATGGCCGTGGATTGTCTGGCACCGTTGAAGGAGGCGGGTATTCCCGTCTTTGCCATCGAGGGAAATCACGATCGGCCGTCTTTATCCTCCACCATACCCACCTGGGTCCGTTACTTAAATGACCAAGGATACCTGCATCTATTGACGATCCCTTTCACTGCGGACGGACCGGAGATTACGCCGTGGGACCCGGAGACCCGGCGGGGATCCTATATTGACTATTGCGGGATTCGGATTATCGGTGCCGGTTATTTGGGGGCCGGGACGGCCCGGCGCATGAGGTCCATTGCCGAGGCATTGGAAAAGATGGACGACGGACAGGCCCATCCTCCGACGATCATGCTGCTTCATGCCGGGCCGGAGTATATTGTCCACGAAACCGGAGGATATGACCGGGAATCCTTGGAGTTTATCCGCGGTGTGGTGGATTTTGTTGCTTTGGGGCATATTCATAAACCGTTGCACCACGGTTGGGCGGTGAATCCCGGCACGGCTGAAAATATTCGGCTGGAAGAGGCCGGGAATCCTGTGAATCCGATACCTCGGGGAATGGCTGAAATCACCGTGGACTGCAACGGTTCTAAACCGGTATTTACGGCGGAAATCCTTCCGGTGCCCCGGCGGCCTGTGGTTGATGTACATTTTGATTGTACGCCGTTGTCCGGCCGGAATCTGTCTGATAAGATCCGGCGGGAACTGTTGGAATATATACGGACAAAAGATGTGACGCCCGAAACGGTAATGCGGGTTCATTTGACCGGCTCTCTCAATCTGGCGCGGGCCGGTTTGGACCCGGTGGAATTGGCCGCTTTTCTGGAAGAACAGGTGCCGGTCATCGCTGCTGACATTGTCATGACTCAGCTAAATCAACCGTTGGCAGCGGAACTGTCTGGAGTACCGGAAGAATCGGTTTTATCCAGGGAGAGCATCGAACGTCAGGCTTTTGCGGAATTGTTGCATGATACGCCGTTGCCCGGCTTGGATGATGGAGCGGTGCCGGACTTGGTGCAATTGTTGATGGACTTGAAAGAGGACGTCCGCCTGGAAGTCAGTGCCGAAGAGATATTGGATCGGATCAACCGTCATCCGGTTATCGGCCATTTAGCCAGGAAACTTACAGAAGAGCGGGAAAGGGAAGCGAAAAGCGCCGTGGAAGTGGCTGTCGGAGGTGAAACCGATGATCATTAAACAAATTCGGTTGAAGAACATCAAATCCTTTGGAGAAGGGCCTGACGGCAACGGCGTGATCATCCGGTTCGATCGGGGGTTAAACCGGATTGGCGGGAAGAACGGAACCGGGAAAAGCAGTATTATCGAAGCTTTGGGCTATGCGTTGTTTGATGCCGAACCCGTCCGCGGGGACAATCGGATTCAGGTGGGAACCTATTTGGTGCGGGACGGGGCCCGGACCGGCTCCATTGATGTTTGGCTGGAAACGCCGGACGGGATTTACCGGATCGAGCGGGATGTCGGTAAGGCGGAACGCCGTTGGAAGGTGGTTCGGGAAGAAGACGGTTTTACCGAAGCTGAGGGGAACGAAGAGGTCAAAGAGATGCTGGCCCGACTGTTCGGTGTTTCCGGTCCTGAACGGTTGGACGAGTTGTTTCATTCCTTAATCGGGGTGAAGCAAGGCCGGTTTACGGCATATTTTGACTGCAGGCTCTCAGAGGCCAAAGCTCATTTTGATCCGTTGTTGGATGTGGACATCTTCCGAACCTGTTTTGAAAATCTGTTGGAACCCCTGAAATTGGTACAGAAGCGACAGGGGGAGGTCAACAGCGCTATCAGCGGGTATCAAGGCGAGATGAAACAATTGCAGGACGCTCCGGAACAAGTGGAGCTCTGCCAAAAGAACCTGGCCCATATCAAGGCGGAATTGGCTACTGTGACAGCCGTCGTGGAACAGTACCGGCTGAAACTGGAGGCCCATGAACAGGCCAGACAGCGGCGGAGCGTCTCAGAGCAAAAGTATATTGAGGCCCAGGGTGCATTGCAGCATGCCCGGACCCTTCTGGCCAATGCGGAGAAAGAGATGGCTGAGGCGGATCAGGCCGTTGAAATGACTCAAACGGCGCTTCCGGGCTATGAAGCTTATCAGGCGGCGGAGCAATCGTTGAAAGCCCTGGAATCCCAACGGCTTCGCAGAGATCGGTTGCGAAAGGATGAAAGTGCCTTACAGGTACAAACAGAACGGCTGGTTGCCGAAAAAGCGCAACGTCAGGAAAACGTAAAAACGCTGTGTCAAGATATTGAAACCAAGCAGAACGAAGGGAGTCGGCGGCGGACGGAGGTCCAAAACCGTATGGCTGCATATCAGACCTTGGCTGCTGACGTTGAAAGCCAGGGGAAACAGTATCAGACGGCCGGGGAGCTGCTGGAACGCGTCAAAGAATGGCGGTTTGCCCTGAATGAACAGCAAAAACGTTTCGAAAGCGAAATAAGAGCCATGCTGGAGTTGACGCAAGCGGCTGCATCCTTCAATCCCGATGCCCTTGGTGAAGCCGAGCGCCGTTATGAAGAGGCGTTGCAGGCCGAATCTGAAGCAAAGGAGGCTTTGGCCCGGGCCGATCAGGACGAAAAACAATTGGCTAAGCAGTTGGAGAGTATCCGGGACGGTGTTTGCCCGCTTTTGGGCGAGCGTTGTCATCAATTTAATCCGGATCGGATTCGGACTCAGTTGGGAACTTTGGCGGAACATCGAGCTGCGCTACAGGCCCAATACGCAGCGGCAGTTGCGGCTGTCAATGAAAGCAAGGTGCATTTGGAGGTGGCCCGTTCGGAGCGAACCCGTTTGGAACAAATTCGGCATGGGCTCGAACGGGGGGAAAACGTTTTACGCCAGTGTTATCATAATCTTGAAAATAGCGGTGCCCGTCAGGCTGCCGAAGAGCTGGATTGGATGTGGCCGGGTTTTGCGCTGCCGGAGATTCCGGCATTGGACGATACTGCGGCCGGATATGAATATTGGCGGAAAGTGCAGGATGGGATCGGGCGTTTGGCCGAAATGCTCCAGGCCAATCTCGATGTATGGATGCGGGAATATCAAAAGTTGGGTCAAAAATATCAGGAGAAGTTGGCCGGGCAAGAGAAGGAAAAAGCAGAGATTGTTCAGGAAAAGAATGCTTTAAAACAATTGGGCGACGACATTTTCCGCCTGCAAAAACGGGTCGATGAGGAAAACGGGAGGATTGCCGATTTGGAGCGGACATTAGCCGGGTTAAATCAACAGCTGGCTGATGTCCGTCAGGCATTGGCTGATTTTCCGGATATCGAAACCCGGATGCAAGCCCTGCAGTTGCAAAAGGATGAACATGAAGACGATTATCGCAAGTATCTCCAATATCAATCCATTGCCGCCAGACGGAACCAACGGCAGGAACAATTGGAGCACGCAAAGGCTGCCGTCCATCAGGCTGAGGCGGCTTTTGCTTCGACGGCGGCGGAATGGGAAGAAGCCCGGAAAGGTTTTGACGAAACGGCGTATCACAGCGATAACGAACGGTTTAAGCAGGCGTTGGAGCGGCAAGGCCAGGTCCGTGCGGAAGCGGAACGGGCCGAGGATGAATTAAACCGGCAGCAAGAGCGACTGCGACGGCTGGCGGAGTTGGAAAGTCAATGCCGTCGGGCCCGGGAGGAGCTGGACAGGCTGGACGCCCAAAGTATATTGCTGGAGAAAGCCCGGTCAGTCTTTAAAAGTGCCCAGGGGCTGGTTGCCGCCGGGTTGGCGAAACGCATCGGAAACCGGGCCCAGGCTATCTACAACAGTATGAGCCCGGAACCGGCCCAATTTGAATGGGATGCCGGCGATTATAAACTGACTATTCGTAATGCCGGCGGAGAGCGGCGTTTTACCCAACTTTCCGGCGGCCAGCAGATGAAAGCGGCCATTGCCATGCAGTTGGCTTTGGTAAAAGAGTTTTCCAAGGTGGGTATCTGCGCCTTTGACGAACCCACTTATGGATTGGATGTGGAAAGCCGGAGAATGTTGGCTGATGCCATCGCCGCCGTCTACAAGGAATGCCGCTTTGATCAGTTGTTTGTGGTCTCCCACGATGAAACCTTTGACGATAAGGTGGAACATGTGATCCATTTGAAATATTCGCCCACAAAGGGGACAGAAGTAGAAATGGAATGATGGGAGATATGGATACGGATGTTTTTTCAGTAAAATATCAGGGTTATCGCAATGGTTTTTATTGCGATAACCCTTTTTTTGTTCTGGTTTATGAAAAATTAAAAAGGAAAATAAAGGAATAAAGCGAATATTCCAAAAATGGAAAATAATACAAAGTAAAATGAGGGATGGTGCAATGAATTTTGACAGAAAAAATTCCGGTGCTTTATCGCTGGACCCGATGAAATTGGAGCACCGGGAAAATCAATATCATCAATTAGACCATAATTTCAATGCATGTAACGACAGGTTTGAACAATGGAAATCCAGAGTCAGTCAAATGTCAGAAAAAGATTATACGGAACCATTATCTCCGCTTAGGAAACAGGTTTTTGGACAACTTTCTCCCGGGGAAGAACGGTTAGCCGACAGGAAAGCCTTGGCCAGTCTGGCTTTTACCGGGGATCGTATGGTTGCCAGAGCTCAAGCGGCACTGGTTGTTGCCGGGTATCATTTGGGTAATGATATACGCAGGGGAGTCGACGGTATCCTTGGACCGAAGACGACAGAGGCCATTGCTCGCTTTCAGTTATGGTGAGACCGCAAAAAGACAAATCCAATCCATCTGCGGTGTATATAGCACAAGCCGGCATTAATAATTATCAATACACTAGGCTTGAGAATGGGTTCAGTAAGGATAAAATGAAACAGACGAAAGAACCCCACGATTATTTCAAATATTATATTCATGAATAAACGGAGGTCAATATGCGCAAAGCTTTTAAAGGTAAATTGATTGGCATGATATTACTGTTTGCATTGTTCATGGTAGCAACAGATGACAGAATTGCTAAAAATATTGGCTGTCTTGGGACAAATAGGGCCAATTCAGCATTAGCTGCAGATAATAGAATGAGATTTGATATAAAAAGATTGCTTCCGATTATTCTGGAATTGAGTAGTGTGCCGGCATATAAGGCTTCAGTGGGATATGACAGTGAAGGGAATATCAGTGTTTGGATCGATCTGGATGATGATTTGACGGATGAAGAAATTAAAGAGTATCAATTATCCTATCCTCAGGTATCATATTATCATTTGTGGGTTGGCAAAAAACTCTTTACGATATTTCCGGAAATCCATTCGCTTTGGTTAAATTCAGCAGATGATGTTTCAGATGCAGCGATTCATATCACCCGAAATACGTTTATTCGATCCGGACTGGCGGATTTGCCAACGGATAAAGAAGGGTTTTTTACCAAGGTTGAAAAGGATCTGGGTAAATATACGGATGAGTACTGGGATTCTTATTGTTATGAAGGAGAAAACGGATTTGACTGGAGCTATACCCGCAACCATATGGACAGGTTATTTGGAAAGCGGTTAAAAGCCTTCATTCCAGGTGAACATGGGGTAAATTTAAAAATCTATGGTCTTTCCGGCGGGCCTGAAAATATGAAGGCATTGAACGAAGAAATCGCTAAAGCCTTTGCGCTCAGTATCGGCAGATATGAAAGCCAGTATTGGTACTGTATCTATTGGTGTGAGTTGTCCTATTACCAAACCGATGGGAAAAAATTGTTTGACATCTATATATGGCAGGATGATTTTCAGAAGTGGTATAAGGACGGGTTTGATTATAACCAGTGGCCAAAGTACTGTGAAGTCACGAAATACGATAAAAAACTGAACTTTGTCGTTAATGAAAAGCCGAAACCTACGGTCAAACCCTATCCGGATAAGAAACCGTCCTATGGTGAGGTTCTGAAATTTATCCAGGGTTTACCCAAGGTAAAAATGCTGTTGCTGGGCCAGGGGGCTAAGGGGTTGGATGCTTTTTTGGAAATGGACGAGCAGGAACCGGGGGTTCTTAACCGGAGAGAGATGGAGATTTCCATGCAGTTAATGGAGATGGGATTGAATTCAGTACGGTTTATCTCGAGAAACGGTTCGAAGAAACGCATCATTTATCTGGATCGTGAGCGGTATCAGATATTGATGCTTTTTAACCCTGAAAAGAAGTATGATTTCCCTCCGGATTTATGGCCGATTATGGCGAAAGAATTTTGGGAAGTTGATTGAGAGTATA
>JAKOSX010000155.1 GCA_029776595.1 Bacillota bacterium
ATCGCCGCCGTTGTCGGAGGGGTCGGCCTGTTTATCCTGATAAACCGGGGGAGTTTGAAAGATATCGGTAAAGAGTTCACCGGTGCTCTGGGGAATGAGATCCCGGAAGAGTTGACCAAAGATTATCAGGAGAAGGATGATACGCCGGGCGGAGATCAAGGGTGAAGGTGGTCTACCATTGTTACGGCGGCGCCCATGCTTCTCCGACGGCTGCAGCCATTCACCTGGGGATATTGGACAGCCGAAGAATGCCCAAAGCCAGCGATTTTGAGAAGGTGCCTTATTATGACACCCTCACCAATCGGGATCATGGCCGCCTGATCAAGATTGGCGACGATCATTTGGGCAACGAAGTATTTATTTTGGGCCGGCGAAATTCAGGAAGGACGGCGGAGAATCTGATTCGGGAATTTACCCGGCTGACGGGCGGAAATCCCGATGAGTATCTTTTTGTCGACTGCGTTCAACTGTATAACGTCTTTATGGTGACCGGGGGATTTACGTCACGGAGACTTGGATTGGTCCGGTTCGGCCGGCCTTTGGTGATCTTCGGGACCCGGTTATCCTTTTTCATATTGGCCGGAATCGTTCGGCGGACTTTGAAAGCCCTTGAGGAATTATCATCAATGGAAGGAGGCAGGAATTTGGAAAGATGACAAGCCGATGAAAGTATTCTATTATTGTTTTGCAGGGACTCATTCGTCAGTGATCGCCGCAGCGATTCATCTGAACCGTTTGCCGACGGATCGGATACCGGGCCCGGACGAAATCTTGAACACGGTTCCCTTCGATTTGCGGGAATCTGGGGAGATCGGAATTCCCTATTTTATGGGTATCGATGAGTGCGGTCATGAGATTTATGTCGTGGGGTTCGGGAAAGATCCCGCTTTGGGTTTGCAGGTGATTCAGCACCTGATCGCGGGGCGGGCAGACCATGAGGAGTGGAAATTCTTCAACACCTTGCCGTACATCAATTGGATCACCCGGTGCGGCGGGTTTTTATCCCGGCGATGGAGATGGACGGGCATCGGCCGTTTTCTCCTGGTTCGGGGCATACGGCAATGCTATCCGAAAATTTGTAATCTGGTGCGGCACATAAAGGAGTGGAACCATTGCCAAGAAAAATTGTCGTGATTACGGACGGAGATAAGATTGCCACCCGTGTGGTGGAGCAGGTAGCCCGCAATGTGGGCGGCCGGGCCATCTCTTTGTCCGGGGGGAATCCGACGGAAGTATCATGCGAAGAGATCGTAGAAGCCATCAAAAAAGCACCCCATGATCCGGTGTTGGTGATGGTGGACGACTGCGGCGCCAAGGGAACCGGCCGTGGCGAAAGGATTTTGGTGGAATTGGCCCACCACCCCGACATCGAAATTTTGGGGGTGGTGGCCGTCGCTTCCAATACATCCGGCGTCAGAGGGGTCAAACCCGATATTTCGGTCACCCGGGAAGGCAAAATCGTCAACCGGGCGGTGGATAAGGACGGTCATGTGTGCGGGGGACGGATTAAAGGGGATACGGTGGATATTTTAAATGAGATAGATATTCCGCTCATCGTCGGTGTGGGGGATTTGGGAAAGATGGAAGATGCTGATCATGTCAAAGACGGAGCGCGGATTACCACCATTGCCGTAGAAGAAATTTTGAAACGTAGTCATTTTCGTGATTAATTTCCATAAAAAGCAGGAAAACCGCAGGAGGGTTAAGAAGTATAAGCCGTAGAAAAACAGGAGAAAGGGTATAAAGGTGAAAGTCGGTATTCCCCGGGCGTTATTATATTATTGGTATGGATTTACCTGGCGGACGTTTTGGGAGGAAGCCGGGACGGAAGTCGTGGTGTCCGCCCCGACTGAACGGTCCACGGTCACCGTGGGTTCGAAAGCCAGTGTGGATGAGCTGTGCCTTCCGATCAAAATTTTCCTTGGTCATGTCCGGCAAGTGGCCCATCAGGCCGATTGGGTCATGATTCCCCATTTGATCAAGGTGGAAGCCGGGGCTTATCTCTGCCCGAAGTTTATCGGATTGCCGGATATCGTGGCTCATGCCTGCCCCGATTTGCGGGATAAATGTTTTACGGTGACAGTCGGCCGGAATCACCTCGACATGTTTCAGTCATTGAAACGTTCCGCGTTACGTTTGGGAATCCCTGAACGGCAAATACCGAGGGAGTTAAAGGCCAACAATCGGTTGCCGGCGTTATATGAGTTGGCCAAAGCCGGCTATCCGCGGCAACCGGAAGCCGAGGGCGGACGGTTACGCATCGGGATCTTGGGCCATCCGTATTGTATCTATGATCGTTGTTTTAACTTGGATATTTTCGATAAGTTAAACGGCTTGGATGTGGATATCTTTACGCCGGAAATGATGCCTGAACATATGGCCGGCCTCGGTTCCGGCCAATTGAATAAAGAACTCTTTTGGACACTGGGCCGCTCTCAGTTTGATGCCTTGGAATGGATGTTAGGCAAACTGAAAGTGGACGGGTTCATCCATTTGTCGCCCTTTGCCTGCGGGCCGGAAGCAATGATCGGCGATATGTTGGAACGCCGGATCAGGCGCGCCGGATTGCCTATACTAAAATTGTTTTTTGAAGAACACAGCGGGGAGGCGGGGATGATTACCCGTTTGGAAGCATTTATCGATCTTATTCGCTATCGGAGTCGCGTATGTTAAAAGCCACCTTTCCACATATCGGAAATTCATATATTCCTTTTCGCACGTTGCTGACGGAGTTGGGATTGGATCCGGTGATTCCGCCGCCCATCACCCAGCGGACCATTTCGCTGGGCACCCAAATCGCTCCGGAATTTGCTTGTTTTCCGTTGAAGGTCAATCTGGGCAACTATATCGAAGCCATCGAAAAAGGGGCGGAAATGATCTTGATGGCCGGAGGGGTCGGACCCTGCCGTTTTGGATATTATGGGGAGGTGCAACGGGAGATACTGCGGGATGCTGGGTATTCGGTTGAATTTTTCGTGCTTGAGGCGCCGAAAACCCATCCTCGGGAATTGTGGGAAAAGATCAAACGGGTTTTCCCTCGCCACCGGGCGCCGGATTTGCTTCGGGCAGTGCGTAAAGCGTGGGTTAAAGCCGATGCTTTGGACCGGTTTGACCGCATGGCCAATCACGTCCGGGCGAGAGAGGAGAAAAAGGGAGAAGTCAGCCGGTTGCAGAACCGTTTCTATCAGCAATTGGATCAGGCGGATTCAATGGGTGAGATTCGGCGGGTGGCCGACGGGTTTTTGGAAGAGTTGAAGGCCGTTCCCGTGCGTAAGGAATCCCAACCGCTCCGCATTCGTCTCGTGGGGGAAATCTACATGGTCCTGGAACCCAGCGTCAATTTTCATATTGAGCGGGTGCTGGGGGAGATGGGCGTGGATGTGGAAAGGACTATCTATTTCACAGATTGGGTGAAGGAAACCCTTCTGAAAAGCATTTACGACCCCAATTGGCGGGAGCCGCTGTTAGCCGTGGCCCGGCCGTATCTGAAAAATTTTGTGGGCGGCCATGGGCTGGAGACCGTGGCTCATACGGTGGAAGCCGGTGTGAACCGGTATGACGGCGTGATTCAGCTGGCGCCGTTCACCTGTATGCCGGAGATCGTCGCCATGCAGGTCCTGCCTGCGGTATCCCGGGATTTGGACATCCCTTACTTAACCTTAATCATTGATGAACATGCTGCGGAAGCCGGGATTATGACCCGGTTGGAGGCATTTATCGATTTATTATATTATCATAGAAATTCGCAGGGTGGAGGAAAAGCAGGTGAAGCTGTTTCTGGGTATTGACGTCGGATCCGTCAGCACCAATATCGTGGTGATCGATGGCAACGGGCAATTGCTGGATAAACTGTATATTCGTTCCCGGGGAAATCCGGTGGGATCCGTCCAACAAGGATTGGCTACCGTCCTGAAGACGTTGAAAGGCCATGAAGTCGCCGGTGTGGGCACTACCGGATCCGGCCGACAGTTGATCGGAACCTTGGTCGGCGCGGATTTGATCAAAAATGAAATCACAGCCCATGCCGTGGCCTGTCTCAATTTGGTGCCCGATGTGCAAACCATCATCGAGATCGGTGGGCAGGATTCCAAACTTATCGTGATCCGGGACGGGATCGTCAGCGATTTTGCCATGAACACGGTTTGCGCCGCAGGAACCGGATCTTTTTTGGATCAACAGGCTGCCCGGTTAAACATGGATGTAGGCCAATTGGGGGACATGGCCGCTCAGGGCGAACATCCTGTCCGGATCGCCGGCCGTTGCGCAGTGTTTGCCGAATCGGACATGATTCATAAGCAGCAGATGGGGCATAAGATCGAAGATATTCTGGCCGGATTATGCCGGGCTCTGGTCCGCAATTTCCTAAGTAATTTGGGGAAGGGCCGGGAAATCAAGCCGCCCGTCATTTTCCAGGGGGGAGTGGCCGCCAACCGCGGCATTCGTCTGGCTTTCGAAGAGGCGTTGGGTTTCCCGTTGATCATTCCAGAGCATTATGATGTAATGGGCGCCTTGGGCGTGGCCTTGCTTGCCAGGGATAAGATGCTGGCCGGCGAAGGATCCAGCGCTTTTAAAGGTTTGGAAATTGTGGACTCGGCCATTGAAACCGGCAGTTTTGACTGTGACGGTTGCGCCAACCAATGCGAAGTGATCGAACTCCGGCAGGAGGGCATGCTTATCGCCTGTTTAGGGGATAAATGCGGCAAATGGAGTCATCGGGTCCATTATACCCAAGGCGTTCGGGAAACGGTGCAAGTCGGTTAAGCTGTATAAAGGTGGTGACTGTATGCAACCCTTGATCGTCATTACGGCGGATGTCATTGATTCCCGGTCCCATCCCGAGGTTGCGGATGTATTGCGGCGAAAGATGGACCAATGGATGCAACCGGGGATGTTGACCCCTTTTTCCCTGGCGGTCGGCGACGAACTTCAGGCCGTTTGCGAATGGTCGGAAACGTTGCCTGCCATTATCCGTCGTCTTCGTTGGCGTTGCCATCCGTTTCAGATCCGGGTGGGTATTGGTTTCGGTACGGTGGATGAGTGGCGGTCGAATGCAGCGGCCTGGGAGATGAACGGGACTGCCTTTTACCATGCCCGCGACGCCCTGGAGGCCATTTCCCATTCGAAGGAACCGTCAACCCGGGTGGGCGCTGCCGATGATAAATTGGCCCTGGCTTTAAACACCATTTACCCGTTGGTCGATCAGTTGATGGGCCGTTGGACATTTGAACAGTGGGAAGCGGTTGCCGTCTATGAAGAACAGCAGACCTATGAGAAGGCAGCCAGCCGGCTGGGCGTTACCCGACAAAGCGTCCAAAAAAGGTGCTATGCCGCTTCCTGGGATTTGGTCCAGGCTACGGAAGAACGTCTGGGCCGTCTGATTGTCATGCACAAGCCGACCTGACGCGCACCCAAAAACGGTTGCGTTTTAAAAATGCACCCTTTTTTGGGTGCAAAGAACGAGGTGATGGCCGGTGACCGTTTTGCTGTTGATGTTGTTGGCCCACGGATTGGCGGACTTCGTTTTGCAGTCGGACAGAACGGTACAACGGAAAGAAAGCCGGAATTGGCGGGGTTTTTTAGGTCACGGACTGATGGTTTTTATTACCGGATTTCTGCTGCTCATAGGCTATGAATGGCCCAAAGTCCTTCTTTATGTGGGAATTATGACGATAATTCATATTATGATTGACATGGCGAAGATCGCATTAGGGTCACGGCGGCCGGGAAACGATTTCCTGTGGTTTTTAGGAGACCAACTGCTGCATCTGGCCTTTATTGTTTTCGTCTGGCAATATTTTACGTTTCAGCCGTCGGGCGCATTATTAAAACTGGGTAAGTGGCTCCTGACTCCGGCTGCTGTGGAAACTTTCGGCCGATCAATGCCGGAAGAGGGAGTGAAGCTCCATTCCATTCTGGCTTGCCTCATTATCTATCTTTATATCTGTTGGGGTGGCGGCTTTTTCGTCAAAAAAGCGTTAGCCTCTTTACAGGATCAGGCTCTGGCTGCCACCTCACCGTCCCAAAAAGACCGGTTACAACATACCGGGTTTTGGATCGGCGCATTGGAGCGATTTATCATCATCACTTTGGTCTTGAACCATGCCTTGACTGCGGTGGCGTTTATCTTCACTGCCAAGTCAATCGCCAGGTTCAGCGAGTTGAACGACAAGACTTTCGCCGAATACTATCTCACCGGCACCCTGCTTAGTACCGCTCTGGGCATCACCGGCGGCTATTTTCTGTTGTGGCTTATGTCTGCGTAATAGGGATATGGGTACTGGGTCAAAGGTTCTGGGTATCGCAAAAGGAACGCGTATGCGTTCCTACCATTTCCCTACACTTAGCACCTGAGAGACTCTGTATCCTTAAACAGCAGTGAATATCCTGGTATCAAAAGGGCATACTATGCGGTGAGGTGCGGGGCCGTCAGGCCTGAACCGGATCTTGTAAAAATACGAGTCAGGGGTGATGTGGTGAAAGCCCGGGTCAATCAGGATTTATGTATAAGCTGCGGACTCTGTGTTTCCACGTGTCCGGAGGTCTTCAACTGGAACAATGACGAAAAAGCGGAGGCCATTAACGATGACGTACCGTCCGAACATGAAGACTGCGTCAAGGATGCCGCCGACGGTTGTCCGACGGATGCCATCGAAACCGAATAGTTCTACCCTGAATTCCTCTCCCATATAATTGCAAAAAGGGAGGGGAATTTTTATGGATGATGTGAATCCCGGGATCAACGAAGAACGGGCGGAAGAGGTCCTGGCGGACGGGGAAGGTTGGGATGTGGAAGGACATTCATGGTTTTCCCCGGAATTTGTCTGTCAGGTGATCATTGCCGCAGTGGCGCTGTTATTGATGTTTGGTATATCCCATTTTCACGGCGGATGGGGCGGGAGAGTACGGGGCGCCCTGCGTCAGGCCGTCAATGCCGGCAGTGAAGAGACCTTTGGGGTGTTGGCCCGGTCGCCGGCCATCCGGCAAATCGTTCAACATGCCCGTAATTTGGTACGTCTTGAAGAGATCACCCGGCAAATCCAGACCGGCGGGATGCCTTTGGAACAGCCGGTGTTTCAGAATTGGAACTGGCCGTTGCATGGGGATATTACCAGGCGGTTCGGCTGGGAAGAGAGGGAGACGGATAAGGTCAGGCGGTTCCATCCCGGGATAGAGATTACGGCGCCGGCTCCCGGCAAAATTCATGCGGTGGCGGCAGGACGAATTCAGGAATTGCACCAAGAGACGGACGGCCGTTGGACGGTGGTGGTCCAGCATGCCCAAGGCTGGCAGTCTTCCTATACCTATCTGGGGCGGGTCGACGTAAAAGTGGGCCAATGGGTTCAGGCCGGCCAGGTTTTAGGCAGTTTGATGGGAAAAGACGGCTCGGCCCTGGCCCAATTGGGTTTTGAACTAAAAAAGGATAATCGGCCGGTGGATCCTTTAACGGTGTTGGTGAATTACTGATCATGCAGAAAATACCCTTAAAAATCAGCGCTGCTTCGCTTCTGATCTTAGGCATCTTGTATTTTCAAGGAAGCAGCGCGTTTCATTTTATGATGCTGTTGGCCGCTCTGGCCCTCCATGAGCTGTCCCACCTGATCACCATCAATCTCTTTGAATATCAGGTCAGCGAACTGAGACTGACGCCTTTTGGCGGCTGTTTAACCGTGGATC
>JAKOSX010000156.1 GCA_029776595.1 Bacillota bacterium
AAACAGCGGAGAAATCCACCAACTCCAGGCCGAAACGGGTATCCGGTTTATCCGATCCATACCTGCGCATGGCTTCCCGATATTCCATTCTGGGGAAAGGCAATTGGAGGTCAATGTCGAGACATTCTTTGAATACCCGGGCCATCATCGCTTCCATCAGTGATAACAAAGTATCACGGTCGATGAATGAGGTTTCCAAATCGATCTGGGTAAATTCCGGCTGCCGGTCCGCCCGTAAATCTTCATCCCGGAAACAACGGACAATCTGAAAATACCGTTCGTAGCCGCTGACCATCAATAATTGCTTAAATATCTGGGGCGACTGAGGCAGCGCAAAAAACTTACCGGGATTGACGCGGCTGGGAACCAAAAAGTCCCGGGCCCCTTCCGGAGTGCTCTTGGTCAACATGGGCGTCTCAATTTCCAAAAAACCGTTTTCATCCAGGAAATCCCGGACGGTCTTAGCCACACGGTGCCGCAACATGAGATTGCGTTGCATCACCGGCCGGCGTAAATCAAGATAACGGTATTTCAAACGCAGGGTTTCGTCCACGTCCAAATTGTCGTTGATGTAAATGGGTGGCGTTTTGGCTTCATTTAAAATTTCCAAAGTGGTGGCATAGACCTCCACTTCACCGGTGGGTAATGCTGCATTGACCGTGCCTTCCGGACGCATGGCCACTTTCCCTTTAACAGCGATTACGTATTCGCTGCGCAACTGTTCCGCCTTGTCAAAGGCATCGGAGCCCGTCTCCGAATTGAACACCACCTGGACCAGGCCGGAACGGTCCCGCAGATCGACGAAGATCAGCCCGCCATGATCACGGCGGCGTTGAACCCAGCCGTTTAATACGACTTCCTGACCGACATGGGATGAACGGAGTTCACCGCATGATATGGTTTTATGGGAATAGATCACATTATCTCCTCCTCAACACTTTCTCCAAGTATTCATCCAGCGCCGCCAGATCAATCAACTCTTGTTCACCGGTCTCCATATTCCGCATTAAAATCTTGCCTGCGCGATATTCGTCTTCACCGATGACCCCGGTCAAACGAGCCCCCAATTTGTCAGCAACCTTCATTTGTGCTTTTAAACTTTTACCCTGTAAATCCGTTTCCACAATCCATCCGGACTCCCGAAGGCGAATACACAAGGGAAAGATGATCTGCTGCGCTTCTTCCCCGAGAGGTGCCAAATACAGATGCGGTCGGTCATCGATCTCCGGCAGAAGCTGCCTGGCTTCCAGCACCATCATCAAGCGCTCCATACCGGCTGCAAATCCGATGCCAGGGGTTGGCTTACCGCCGCACATTTCCACCAATCCGTCATAACGGCCGCCACCGCATAATGCATTTTGCGCACCTAAGTCTCCGGCCAAAATTTCGAAGACGGTTTTGGTATAATAGTCAAAACCACGAACCAGCCGCGGATTGATCCGATAATTAATCCCCGTCGAATCCAATAATTGGCGGAGTTTTTCAAAATGGCTGCCGCAATCGTCGCACAAGGTTTCGGTAATTAGGGGAATATCGACGGTCAACTGCTGACAGGTTGTATTTTTGCAGTCCAACAACCGTAATGGATTGCGCTCCAGCCGACGTTGGCAATTAGGGCACATCTGGGCGGCCCTGGGCTTAAGATGTTCAAGTAACCGCTGACGATAAGCCGGACGACATTGGGGACACCCGATAGAATTCAGGTTAATGTCCAAATCATCGATGCCCAGACGGCGATAGAAATTTACCGCCAACGCGATAATTTCCGCATCAACCCTCGGGTCATTGCTTCCGAGAGTTTCGGCACCGAACTGGACGAACTGGCGGAACCGACCGGCCTGAGGCGCTTCACAACGAAACATGGGTCCTAAGTAATAGAGTTTAGCCATAGCCCCGGGGCCCGCCAAATTATGCTCAATAAAAGCTCTCACAACGGAAGCGGTCCCTTCGGGCCGCAAGGTAATGCTGCGATCCCCACGGTCCGAAAAAGTGAACATCTCTTTTTCAACGATATCCGTAGTTTCTCCGATTCCGCGCTGAAACAACTCCGTATGTTCGAAAATGGGCGTCCTCACTTCGCCAAAGCCATATTCACGGAATATTTTATGAATTTGATTTTCCAAGTACCGCCATCGGGAGGCATTTTCCGGCAACAAATCATATGTACCTTTCGGTGCGTGAGTCTTCATTATCATAACCGCCTGTTCTCAATGAATTTCGATATGGTTACGCGGAAGGCAAAATAAGGCCTTCCGCGTCTTTAACCGCACTCAACCTCGTCGAAACATCCTTATTTCGACTCGGTTTGATTGTCATTATTGGTGTTGTTGCTTTCGTTTAATTGCTTTTGATAGGCTTCCAACTCTTCTTGCTCTTTCTTTTCAAGTTTAGCAACGATCTCGGCTTCTCTTTGAGCCGCTTTGGTCATCTTCCAGGTGGTAAATTGCTCCTGCAACTGTTGATGGATATATTTATCTTCCGGATTTTTGTTTCCGTAGGCCGTCAAGATTTCTTCGGCCTTTTTCGGCTTGTTGTTCTCCTTATAAACGGTTGCCAAAGCAATTTGATACTCGATGCTGTCCTGCCCTTCGGCCGGGACCTTCTTCAGGACCGACAATGCTTTGTCAAAGTCCTTTAACTTGAGATAGATATTGGAAGTTTCAATATAAAGCGACCAGTTCTTCTTATAGTATTTCAACTTAAAGGCTTTTTCGTAAGCACTGGCTGCTTCGGCCCATTTTTCTTTGAGGCTCAGACGATAACCGCGCAGGGCCGGATCCAGGATCTCCATTTTAGATTCAGCATCTTCATTGATTTTCTTGGCCCAGTTTTGGAATTTCTCATCCTGGATGGTCTTCTCATACAGCAAGCTCTCTTCGACTTCTCTGTATTTGGTCTTGTAGGCATCGCCGGTGGGCATCTCCCGTTTGTCTAACCGGACGATATAATACCCATGAGTAGTCTTGATGGGTTTCGTAATTTCGCCTTCTTTAAGGGCCAAAACGGCATCCACAAACTCTTGCTCCATATTTTGGCCTTGCATAATCGCTTTATAGACGGCAAGAGAAACCGGACCGTAAACGCCATTTTTATCTTTGGTATTGGCGTCATCCGAATACTGTTTGGCCAATTCGCCAAAATCACCGCCACCGGTCACTTTGGCATAAACTTCATTGGCACGGGCCAAAGCCTGAGCTTCAGTACGTTCTTTGTTGTCGCTGTCATAATAACCGACCAAAATTTGGCTGAGGGTCAATTGTTCCAGTTGTTCCAATACGTCGTTCTTGTCAACTTTAACCTTGAATTCTTTCCCTTTGAGCAGGATGAACTTCCTGTTTTTCAAATCTTCCTTGGCCAGTTTCAGCACATCTTTTTTGCTGTTTAACCCTCTTTGTAGCATGAAGCTTTTCAATTCTTCCTCAGTCGGGAAAGCCTTTTTGACCAAGTCTTCAGCTTCTTTATTGGTTACTTTGAGTTTATCTTTCACTTTCTCCATTTCATTTTGGAACGCCAGATATTGGGCAGCATAAATCAATGCATTATCCCGAATCTGGGCATCAGGCGTAATCTCACCCCATTGCTGGAGCTGGCTGGCATCCAGATAGGCCCGTTCCAAAAATTGCTGGAATTCCCCGTCTTTAAGGACTTTGTTGCCTAACTTAACTGCTTTTCCCCGATAAGAATAGACTTCTTTGCTGAAAGCGGGAATTCCGATATAAAACATACCGACTGTTAACGTCACAACCAAGACAATAATAACAGGTGCTAAAATTTTCTGAGCCACCTTACGGATTGTCATAATCCCCACTCGAATTCCTCCCTTTAACCTTAAATAAATTACAAAAAAAAAAAAAAAAATGAGTTTAAACCCATGAAAAAACCGTGATACCTCGGAAAGATGCTGCTACTATTTTACCGAATACAGTTCCAATTGTCAACCGAGAAGTATCCGGGTTTGTTGGGCTTTTTTAGCAATATCTGCAACGATTCGTGAAGCATATGTTGCCGGACATCTTGGATTTTGATACCGGGATATGTGCGGCTCCTTTCCCACCACCCATTTGGTGACGGCACCGGCGCCGACTCCCATAATGGTTTGGCGTTCTTCCATCATTTGAATGTTATATATGCTTTCATTGCCGGGCTTGGCATAACCGATATTCTCCAAATCCGCCAATATCCTGCGCTGACGGTAAAGATAATAGGGGCGATACCCGGCCCGATCCAGCCGGACGACAGCCGCATCGCTCACCTGCGCCAAGCTTTCATCATCCGGAAGAGGGAGTTCCGAAAAGACTTTTCCCCATTTGGCGGCCCGTTTGGGTGCCAAAGTGTGAACCGTGATGTTATCCGGATTTAAGGCGATTACCCGTTCCAGAGAATCCAGGAAATCCTCTGGGGTTTCGCCGGGCAACCCCAAAATCAAATCCATATTCAACAGCAGTCCGTCAAAGCGTTTGGCTTCAGCCATGGCCGCTTCAATTTGAGCAACCGTATGGTTCCTGCCTATCAGCTGCAACGTCCGGTCATGCATGGTTTGGGGATTGATGCTCAGCCGGGTTACGCCGAAACGCCGCATAGCCTCCAGCTTTTCCCAATTCACCGTCTCCGGGCGGCCGGCTTCAACGGTAAATTCCACGGTATCTTCGGTTTTAAACGCTTCTGCGGTCCATTGAAGCACACGGCCAAAATCCTCCGCTTCCAGGCTGGTCGGCGTCCCACCTCCTATATAAATCGTTTCGATTCGAAACCCAAGGGAACGACATAATTCCCCGATGGCCGCCGTCTCCGTCCGAAGCCCTTCCAAATAGCGGGCAACCAAGTGACGGTGGGTTTCCAAGGATACCGCCGGAAAGGAACAATAATGGCAGCGGGATGGGCAAAAAGGAATTCCCACATAGACGCTGACATATTCCGGAGGTTTAAAAAATCGTTCCTGAAACCCGCCGATATCCGTCAAAAGCCGGGCTTTGGCGGAGGTTATCCCATACACCGAAAGCAATTTTTCATATATTTCGGACGGGGTAAACCCTTTCTCTCGAAGATAATGATAGATCTTCGTCGGCCGGACGCTGCTCAATATGCCCCAGGGAGGGGTTTTGCCCATAAAACTTCCCAAGAGCCTGACGATGCCCAGACGAACCAATTCTTTCATCCGGCGCTGCTGATCAGCTGGCGTATACCGCGGATCCTGTATTTCATCATCCTGATATTCCCAGCAGCTGCCCGTTTCCCCCAAATCCGGAGCAGTTACCACAACCCGAAAACCTTCCACCTGAACAATGAGATGGATTCCCGGGCCTTCCCTGACGATTTCCGCTTGAGGATCGATGATTTTGATGGCTGCTTCAATATTCGGTAAATCGCGGGATTCCCGCGTCTCAACAATATATCGCATGGTTACTCCAGAAACGGGTTACACCGCCGTTCATGCAGAATGGTCGTACTCGACCCGTGGCCGGGCAACACCACGGTATC
>JAKOSX010000157.1 GCA_029776595.1 Bacillota bacterium
CATAAGGACTCATTTCTAATAAATGAAATATTGTGAATAAGTGAGATTTTAAGAGAAAAATGAAGATCATAGAGGGAGGACAAAATTACCTATATAATTTAAATTGTTGAGTGAGGGTGAGACCCCATGTTCACCGTTCTATTTACGGCCATTGGCCGCCGGGTTGAGTTAGTGCAAGCCTTTACAAGCTCGTATGCAGCCTTAGGGCTGGAAGCCCGCATATTGGCAACTGAGGCTGAACCTTCCCTTGCTCCGGCCTCCCACTTTGTTGATCAATGCTTCAAAGTACCTAAAATAGATGAGGAAAGCTATGTTGAATCCCTCCTGGCAGTCTGTAAAGCAGAAAAGGTTGATTTACTGATCCCTCTCTTCGAACCCGAGTTTTCCTTGCTGGAGGCGAAGCGTTACCAGTTTGAACAGTTGGGGGTCTTATTATTACTTTCAGAACGACAAGTGCTAGAAATCTGTCGAGATAAGTGGCAAACCTACCATTTTTTCACTTCCCATGGGATGATTACGCCTGAAACATGGAATGAAACGAATTTACCCAAAGCAATACCTTTCCCCGTATTCGTGAAGCCCAGAAAAGGAATGGGGTCCCGCGGCGCACAAAAGGTGGATAACATTAAGCAACTGGAACTTATTCTCCAACAGGATGTTGAACTGTTAATTCAGGAATATATCCAGGGTAAAGAATATACCTTGGATATTTTAGCTGATTTAGAAGGACGCGTTTTGTCGGTAGTGCCGCGCGAGCGTCTGGAAGTGCGGGCCGGCGAAGTCAGCAAGAGCCGGACGGTATACCGTAGAGATTTAATCGAACAGGGTAAAAACATCGTTGAAACACTAGGTGCGATTGGGCCGGTTACGGTCCAATGTATCGATAACGGTAAGGATGTTTATTGGATAGAGGTAAATCCCCGGTTTGGCGGGGGTGTTCCTCTCGCGATTCGGGCGGGGGTAGATTATCCACTCCTTTTGTACCGAATGGTAAAAGAACAAAAGATTCCGCCTTTGCTTGGCCAGTACAAATATAACCTGACGATGCTGCGCTATGATCAAGCGATCTATTTCTAGAAGCGGTAAAGTCTGGGTGGGTTGACCTTTTTATCCGCGGTGAAATATTTATCTTTTGAAAACAGGATAGCAGGTGAATCCCATGCTTAAGATCATGCCGGTCTTTGGGACAAGGCCGGAAGCGATTAAAATGGCGCCGCTCATAAAAACTTTGGCGGCGCAGGAAGCGATCCGGATCATTACTGCCGTAACGGCACAGCACCGTGAGATGCTTGATCAAGTCCTTGATTTATTTAAGATTAACCCCGAATACGATCTTAATATCATGAAGACCGAGCAGACTCTAACCGAAATAACGGTGGGTGTTTTATCCGGAATTGGGGAGATCATTGGCAAGGAAAAACCGGATCTGGTTTTGGTGCACGGTGATACTTCGACGACCTTTGCCAGCAGTCTGGCTGCCTTTTATCACCGAATCCCGGTCGGCCATGTTGAGGCGGGGCTCCGGACTTATTGCAAATACTCTCCTTATCCGGAGGAGATGAACAGAAAGCTGACCGGGTGTTTGGCGGATCTTCATTTTGCGCCGACCCCAAAAGCGAAGGAGGCTTTACTTAACGAAGGGGTCCCAGCGGAACGAATTTTTGTGACCGGAAATACGGTGGTTGATGCTTTACTACAGACTGTCGATAAAGGATACAAGTTTAAAGATGCCGCTTTGGAGCAGTTGGATTTTAAAAACAGAAAGATTATTTTACTGACCGCCCACCGCCGGGAGAACATCGGGGAACGGATGGAGCATATTTTTCAAGCAGTCAAAGCAATTGTGGAACTGCACCATGATACGGAAGTGGTGGTCCCGGTCCATTTAAACCCGGCTGTTGGGGAGCAGGCGCGAAGGATCTTTGGCGAAAGCGAGCGGATAAAGATGGTTCCGCCTTTAGCATATGAGGAGTTTGTAAACTTAATGGACCGCTGTTATCTGGTGCTCACCGACTCGGGTGGCTTGCAGGAGGAAGCACCAGCGTTAGGAAAACCGGTTCTGGTGCTCCGGGATACGACCGAACGGCCGGAAGCAATCACAGCCGGGACGGTTAAGTTAATTGGTACCCGGCGTGAGAAGATTATCGAGGAAACCTCTTCTTTACTGACAAATGCAGCGGCCTATCGAAAAATGGCGACGGCGGTCAACCCCTACGGAGATGGGCGAGCCTCGAAACGGATTTGCCAGGCGATTCTCTATTACTTCAAACTTAATCCCAACCGTCCGGAGGAATACGGTAACTTATGTTAGTGCTATTTAGTGGCATGCCGAAGACAGTTTTTTGTTATTAAAACAAAAAGCTGAGTTAAGTGAGAATATTTTTGGGGAAAGGAGTTGGTGTTTCATGGATATTGCCCGGATATCCACGCAGATTAGCCAGATGAATCTGCTGTACCAGGTGAGTGTGGCAGTTTTAAAGATGGCGATGGATGGTGTAACAGCGCAATCCGAAAATGTAGTTGAGGCCATGGAAGAAACCATCAAAGCCTTGGAGCAATCGGTCCACCCCCATTTGGGCCAGAACGTTGACGTTATTGTCTAACTTCTTCCCAGGTTACAAGAGACCGCATTACTTTGTTATTGATTCGGTTAAGCGTATGTGAATTGATGTTGAACATTATTTGCGGGGTATTTGTGATGAATACGATCCGGATTCAAAACTTTCTGATCGGAAAGGAAAACCGGCCCTTTATCATTGCGGAAATGTCGGGGAACCATAACCATTCCCTCGACCGTGCCTTGGCGATCGTGGATGCGGCGGCGGAGGCCGGGGTACAGGCCTTAAAACTGCAGACTTATACGGCAGAGACGATGACGATCGACAAGGACGACGACGAATTTTTTATTGACGATCCGAACAGTCTTTGGCGGGGGATTTCCCTCTACAAGCTGTACCAAAAG
>JAKOSX010000014.1 GCA_029776595.1 Bacillota bacterium
CCCGGGTTATAGGTGTCGGAGGGATGTGAACCGTGTACTGAGTGCTGCGGACTTTGAATCAACTCCCTTGCCAGAGGGGGTTTTCTTTTTCCAATGAACCGTGTTAACTCCCAGAAATGCGGGACTATGGTTAGATTTACTTAAAGGGAATCCCTGCTACAGACGAGAATCATCTTTCCAATCAGGTAAAAAACCCTCAAAGAATTCGTTGCAGCAGAACATTACATTATTTTAACGCGGAGGGGTTATCATGGAACTGGTAGGAAAGATGGTTCGGGTTCGGCCGCTTGAAAAAAGAGATTTGGCTAAGATGGTTGTCTGGAATCGGGATGAAGAGCTACAATTTTTGGTGGATTGCGATCTTCCGGGGGACCTTACTCAATTAGAACGATGGTTTCAAGCGAACGTTCCGGATCGATGCTATCAAATATTTGCCATTGAAACCCTTGAAGGGGAATTAATCGGTGATTTGGAACTGGATCATATTTGCTGGAAAAAACATGAGGCGGAGGTTCGAATACGGATTGGGGAAAAGGAGTATTGGGGAAAAGGGTATGGCAGCGAAGCGTTGCGGTTGATTTTGCACCAATGGCTTCTTGAAAAGAATTTCAACCGGATTTATTTGAGAGTGTACCATTTTAACCGGCGGGCCATTCGCTGCTATCAAAAGAATGGTTTTAGACAGGTCGGGATATTACAACGTTGCAATCCGGGATGGAAAGACATTGTTTTGATGGAAACCAGCGCGGGTTTGTTCAAAAAAAAGCTGCAGATTGCCTAATAAAAAATTAAGAAAAAAATTTACAGCCAGCTATGATGGGCAATTTGGCGATTATCCCATGGTCGGGTTGGAATTTACGAAAAAAGGAATTGTTTCCCTCTTGTCGAATAGTAATCCGTCAGTTATGTGAAGGAGGGAACTTAATGTCTAAAATACGAATTGCCATTGCTGATAACAATCGCGAATTATGTTCCACACTTTCCGAGCTTATTGAAATTCAAGAGGATATGGAGCTGGTGGGAGTCGCTTATGACGGCATCGAAGCGACCCAATTGGTGGAACAGGTCAAGCCGGATGTTCTTATTTTAGACATTACCATGCCGTATCTGGACGGCATCGGCGTCATGGAACGCATCGGTGAAATGGAAACCAAACCCATGGTCATTGTACTGACTGCTTTTGAACAGGATTCGATGATCCAGCGGTTGATTTCCCTCGGTGCAACGTACTATATGGTGAAACCGTTTGATGCGAAAACCTTATTTGCCCGGATTCGGCAGTTTGCCAACGGAACCACGACGCATCCTTCTTCATCACGGATTCAGGAAGAACGGCCGTCTTACTCCAGCGAGCCGCGGGAAAAATCGGTGACCGAGTTGGAACTCGAGGTAAGTCGCTTATTTCACGAAATGGGAATACCGGCACATTTTCGGGGTTACGCTTATTTACGGGACGCTATCATCATCTCTACCAAAGAGGTTGAAGTGCTTGGCAATATTACCAAAAATCTTTACCCGAGAATTGCCGAGAAATATAATTCTACGCCCAGCGGCGTCGAATCGGCGATACGCCATACTATTGAGATCGGTTGGGAACGAGGCAACTCCGAGTTTATTGAACAATTCTTCGGAGTTGACAGCCAGAAAGGGCGTTTTCCGACAACGGCCGCATTTATTGCCAAAGTTGCGGATAAATTACGTTTAGAGTCCAAAATAAGTTGATTAGGCCTGCAATCGTTCATCTGAATTGACCTGCAATAAATCCCTGTATAGGGATTTATTGTTAGTTTGTTGGGATGGATTCGGGGCATTCGCATATATCTCCTTACGGAAATGGATGATTTCAATTTGAACATTAAAGACTTTACATTGCGGGAATTATCGGATTATCTGGCTGAACGGGGCATCCCGGCTTATCGGGCCCGGCAGATATTCGATTGGATATATAAGAAAAATGTGTCCGGTTGGCATGAGATGACCAATTTGCCGATGGATCTCCGCAATCAATTGGAAAGGGACGGTCTTTCCGTCGGCTGTCTGACGGTGCTTGCCCGTGAAGCGTCGGCGGACGGTACGGTGAAGTACCTGTTTGGTTTGGCTGACGGCTCCACGGTGGAAAGCGTATATTTGCCGGATGAAGATCGCCACACGGTTTGTTTTTCAACGCAGGTAGGTTGCCCGATGGGCTGTCTTTTTTGTGCCACCGGGCAAAACGGATTAACCCGCAATTTAACCGCAGGAGAGATCATTGACCAAATTTTGCGGATTAGCAAAGGCGAAGGGGTAACCGTCACCAATCTGGTGGCCATGGGTCAAGGCGAACCACTCTTAAACTACGATGCCTTGATGAAGGCGATCCGGATTCTCCATGACCCTAAGGGACTGGCCATGGGAGCCCGCCGGATCACCATTTCGACTTGCGGCATTATTCCGGGTGTGTTAAAGTTAAGCGAGGAGCAACTTCAGGTTAACCTTGCCATCTCTTTGCATGCTGCCGACGATGAGTTGCGCAACCGGTTGATGCCGGTGAATAAAAAGTATCCGATAGCGCCCCTGCTTGAGGCTTGTCAAACCTACATTGAGCGGACCGGTCGCCGTATCACCTTTGAATATACTTTGATCGACGGCGTGAACGACCGGTCTCAGGATGCGGCCAACCTCATCCGGCTGCTCCGGGGGATGCTTTGTCATGTCAATTTAATTCCCTTTAACCCGGTTCCCGGCTCTCCGTTTAAACGTTCAACACCGTCGCAAATCCATTGGTTTGCCGCTGAATTGAACCGGGCCCATATTGAAACGACGGTCCGTAAAGAACGCGGTACAGATCTTGCAGCCGCCTGCGGCCAACTCCAAGGGAAATATCGAGGTGAATGCTGATGGGATTGTCTCAAATTTTGCGTCTCATTAAAGGCTTTGCCCAATCCTTTTGTCGGAGTGAGGGCGAATCCCCGACGTATGGCCCAAAGCCGTTCGATAAACCGTCGGAGGGGGACGGACGGACGGATAATGAGAACACCTTATGCCGGTTGAGAATCCCTTCGAATACGGCCCGGAGGGAAGTGGCCGCAGACGGTGAAGACGAAACTAAAAAATTTTGTGCCCTTCATTCTTCCAACCGGAGGACGACGGAGGGGTGGATTTTTAAAGTGGTCACCGGTTTGGATGCCGGGCGTCAATATATTGCGACCACTCCAATGATAAAAATCGGGCGGAAAAGCGACAACCATATCTATTTGAAAGACCCCAAGGTATCCCGCTACCATGCGGTAATCACCCTGCGCGGGGATCAACTTTATATTAAGGATCTCGGAAGTACCAACGGAACAAAGGTGAATGACCGTAAAGTCTTTGGTGAGCGGGAACTGTTTGCGGGAGAATTGATACAGCTGGGAGATACGGTGATTCAGTTGGAAAGAGTTTCCTACTGTGCATCGGACGCCTTGTAAGGAGTGAGCAGATGATATTCGGAGCAAAAACGGACATCGGTAAAGTGCGTGAACACAATGAAGACTCCTTTGGCTGCAAAGACAATCTGTTTGTCGTCGCTGACGGAATGGGAGGACATCGGGCAGGTGAAATTGCCAGTTCAATTGCTGTTGAAACGATTTTGGCGGGCGCAATCTCCCAGATCGATGAAGCAGGTTTGAAACGGCTGATATTGGAAGCCAATGATGCGATTCTGGCTGAGGCGGAGAATAATCCGGAGTTGGCCGGGATGGGCACGACCGTGGCGGTTTTGGTGGTTTTCCCCGAGAAAGCGATTGTAGCCCATATCGGGGACAGCCGTATTTACCGTTATACGGCGGAAGGCGAATTGATTCGGTTGACGGATGATCATTCATTGGTAGCCGAATTGGTCAAACGTGGAGAGCTTACGGAGACGGAGGCTAAGGATCATCCCCATCGGAATATGTTGACCCGGGCTTTAGGGACGAAAGGCACCGTTGAGGTCGAAACGATGGTTATTCCGGTCAAACCGGGAGACCGGTTCATGTTATGCAGTGACGGGTTAACCGGTATGGTTGATGAAGATACTATCGGCCAAGTATTGGCCGGAAATGAAACGCCGACCGAGATGGCTGAGCAATTGGTGGCTTTGGCCGTCGAACGGGGCGGGATGGATAACGTAACTGTGGTTATTGTGGAAATCTAAGCAGGAATTGTCTATTACAGAGCGAAGTAACTACACGTAGCCTACTTTTGAAATGCGGGTTAAAATCGGGGTGAGGCTTTGATCGGGAAGATATTGGGTAACCGATACCGTCTGGTGGAATTGATCGGCGAAGGCGGCATGGCGTTGGTTTATAAAGCGGAATGTTCTTTGCTGTGCCGGATGGTTGCTATTAAAATATTAAGGCCGCAATATGCCAATGATATTGAGTTTGTTGAGCGTTTTCGCAGAGAGGCGCGGTCAGCTGCAAGTTTATCTCACCCGAACGTTGTGAATATTTATGATGTCGGTCAGGAAGACGGTATCGACTATATTGTGATGGAATATATCTCCGGTAGCAATTTGAAGGATCTTATCCTACGTGAAGCGCCGTTTTCGATCCGGCGGGCTTTGGATTATACCCGTCAGATTGCGGAAGCGTTAAGCCACGCCCATGAGCGCAATATCATTCATCGGGATATTAAACCTCACAATATTTTGGTGACGCCTGACGGCCAGATTAAAGTGACGGATTTCGGGATCGCCAGGGCGATCAGTGAAAGTTCCTTTACGCAAACCGGGATTGTGGTGGGATCGGTTCAATATGCCTCTCCGGAACAGGTTAAAGGAGGCATCGTCGGCCCCCAGTCCGATCTTTATTCGTTGGGGTGCGTGCTCTATGAGATGCTGACCGGCACGGTGCCGTTTAAAGGAGATACATCCATCTCCATTGCACTCCAGCATTTACAGGAGAAGTTGACCCGGGTCCGGGACATTCGGCCGGATATCCCGATATCGGTTGAAAATATTATCAACAAAGCCATGGCTAAGGATCTTTCGGAACGTTACCCATCCGCTTTGGCCATGATTAAGGATATCGATCTTGCCCAAAACCGGTTTTCCCGGGAGACCAAGCTGACCGACGACGATTTGCCCACGCAAATGTGGAAGCCGGTAGATATCGAAGCGGAGAAACCGAAAAGCCGTTTTTCCTTTTGGGTGTCCCGAATTCTCATCGGATTGGGGACGGTATTGGCTACCGGATTGATTATGATGCTCGCTTATCTACATTTCTTCGGAGGAGCCCGCACCGAGGTGATTGTCCCGGATTTAGTAGGGAAAGATGTGGCGGAGGCCCGGCGGATTCTCCGGGAGAAAAATTTGAAATTGCGTTTGGTTAATCAATTATACAGTTCGGATTATGCGGTCAATCAGATTATCAGCCAAAAACCTTTGCCGGGAAACAGGAAACGCCCCAATACCGAAGTTGAAGTGGTTGTCAGCAAAGGCCCGCGGTTGGTCCAGGTTCCGGATTTGATTGGGAAAACCCTATTGGAAGCGGAGCTGGTTTTGGAAGAGGCCCATCTTCGCTTGGGAGAAGTCAATACCGGAACTGACGAGAACTGGCCTAAAGGGGCTGTCATCAAGCAGTTGCCGGAGAAATTTACCCAAATTGAACAAGGGGCCAGCGTTTCCATTACCATTAACGGCACCGATACGGAGAATATGGTGGAAGTCCCCAACTTTATCGGTAGGCTTCTTTCGGAAGTCTGGGCCGAATTGCCCGGGTTGGGGTTGATATACAATCAGGCAACGCCGACGCCGAGTAATGTGTATGCTGAAGGCGTTGTGGTCGATCAGCGGCCTGTCCCTTATGAAAAGGTCCCTCAGGGGACAGCCATGAATTTCATCGTAAGCTCGGGACCGAGTGAATAATCATATTCAAAACGATGTGCAGCAAGTGAGGTAAGGAGTTAAGGTTGCCAGTAGGAAGAATTGTTAGGGCTATTGCCGGATTCTTTTATGTTGAGCCCGCCGAAGGCGACGGAAGGCTCATTGAATGCGCGGCGCGGGGTAAGTTGAAATACCAGTCTGAAGCGTTGGTGGTAGGAGACTGGGTCGATTATCAACCGGAAGAGGAAAAAGGCGTTATTACCAAGGTTTACCCCAGAGAAAACCTTCTCAAACGACCTTACATTGCCAATGTCAATTTGATTGTGTTGGTATTTGCCCATACCAATCCGGATCCTAATGACTTTTTAATGGCCAAATTCTTGGTTTTAGCCGAATCCAGCGGTATCCCTTATCTTATCGTCTTAAACAAAACGGATTTGGTATCCCAAAGAAAGGCTAATCAATTGGCGGAAAAATACCGAAATAATGGATATCAGGTATTATGTACCAGTGTCCTGACACACTTGGGGAAACGCAAACTTCAGCAAGCGTTGGCCGGTAAAGTGGCTGTATTTGCCGGACCTTCGGGAGTCGGTAAATCCGCACTGCTCAATATGATATCTCCGGGTTTGGGGCTGCGAACGGGGGCCGTAAGTGAAAAAATCGGCCGCGGTCGGCATACGACCCGGGAGGTTCAACTGTTAAAGACGAAACAAAACGGTTACATTGCGGATACGCCGGGGTTTACCCAGATTGACTTGGATTTTATCGAGCCCCAACAATTATCGGATTATTTCCCGGAATTCCAACCGTTCAGGGAAAATTGTAAATTCTCGTCATGCTGTCATGATGCCGAACCCCAGTGCGGAGTGAAACAGGCCGTATCCGAATCCAAAATTGCCGCTTTTCGTTATCAAAATTATTTGGAACTTTTGGACGAGGTCCGGAATTTTTATAAAAACCGGTATCGATAGGAGAAGGAACCATGATAGAAGTTGCGCCTTCCATTCTGAATGCCGATTTATTACATTTGGAAGCGGAAGTTCAAAAGATTCAAGAGGCGGATTGGTTGCATTTTGATGTGATGGACGGCCATTTTGTACCCAATATGACCTTCGGGCCCATGTTTGTGTCGGCCATTAAAGACATAACCCGTCTGCCCATTGAAGCCCATTTGATGGTGGAACAGCCGGAGACGTTTATTCCATGGTATGCCAAAGCGGGGAGTAAACGCATTATTATTCAGGTTGAAACCTGCAAGCATCTGCACCGGCTCGTTCAGATGATTAAGGAATTGGGGTGTGAAGCTGGGGTTGCTTTAAATCCGGCAACGCCTTTGGAGGTGCTTGACTATATTCTGCCTGACTTGGATCTGGTGTTGATTATGACGGTAAATCCAGGATACGGGGGGCAGAAATTGATTCCGGAGACGATCCCCAAGGTCCGACGGCTGGCTGAAACGATTAAGGCCAATGGATTTGGCTGTAAGCTGGAAGTTGACGGGGGAGTTAACTGGGAAAACGTTCATACTTTGGTGGAAGCTGGCGCCAATGTTTTAGTGGCCGGAACGCTGATCTATAAAGATCCGGACCCTGCCGCGGCAGTAAAACGTTTAAAACATTGTGCCGCTTTGGGCTAATAGAACGCAGCGATTGTTTCAGCGGGTGAAGGAGGTAATTCGACTGTCATTCGAACACATCGATTCATTTGTCAAAGCAGCTTATTCGGTCATTGAATGTATGCTCAATCCCGAAGTAGAAGCCGGACGTCCTTTTTTTAATGATCAACCACTGACGAAATATGAAGTCAGTGTCCTAGTAGGTATCCTTGGAGATTTGCAAGGGCAGGTTATTTGCGGAATGTCCAAAGAAACCGCAACCAAGATCGTCTCCCAAATGTTATTTACCGAGACTGCGGAGATTGACCAAATGGGTCAAAGCGCTTTATGCGAACTGAAAAACATCATTGTCGGTACTGCCAGTAATAATTTATCGCAGAATGGTTATGAATGTAATATTACCCCTCCCTTGTTTCTGATGGACGGGAATATTCCGGACTTTCTGAAGCACATTCAAACCGCATTGGCCATTCCGATCAAGACGCCCTATGGAATGATTGAAATCAATTTGGCTTTGCGCAAGGACAAGATTGATTGATTCGTTTGCATTAAATAACGGTAGGGGTGAGCACTGATGGGAGAACTCAATGAAGCGACACGACGCTTTTCTGCCAAAGATGAAGGTCTCTCCGAGGTTGCCTTAATTTTACAGCAGGTTTGCTCCGCTTTGAAAGAGAAAGGATATGATCCGTTGGATCAGATTGTAGGATATCTCTTGTCCGGCGATCCGGCGTATATTACCAGCTATGGGAATGCACGGGTTCTCATCAAAAAACTGGAGCGGGATCAAATTTTGGAGGAATTGGTTCATAGCTATCTGACGCAAACCGGAATACTGAAAAACGAGGATTAACCGGCGGTTGGGACGTTCTAAAATATGCGATAACACCATAGTTTTAAAGTAAGTATCTTTAAAATGGGGTGTTATACGATGTCCGTATTACTGGGAGCTGAGTTAAATCCGAGTTTGTTGGATTTGTTTGAAAAGCGAATCACAACGGTTATTCTGGCAACGCTCGATGAGAATAACTGCCCCCATACGGCCCCCTTTTACTACCTGGTTGCCTCCGACCCCAAACATCTACGGGTGGCTATTTCCCGGAATCATCAGACGTTTCATAACATTACTGTCAATTCCAATGTGGCGGTGTCCGTCGTGGATGAGGGAGATATCGCCGTTTGCATCAAAGGGAGTGCCAGCGTTTATCTGGAAAATATGGAATCTGACTATAATATGGCGGTCGTGGATATCGAGATTAATCAGATCAAAAAGGATAATTGGACCAGCCATTTTGTAACTCAGGGCATTCGAATCCGACACCGGAATGAACCGGCACTTATCGCTTCGCGAAAAATATTCCAGGAATTGCTGAAGGGATAGTTCAGATAAAGGAGTAATCCATGCGAAAATTATTGCCTTTGCTGTTTTCCGTAATGCTCATATTCTCTCTGGGATTTACCCGCAAACCGACGGTTGTCCCGGTGGAAGGGATGTATTCGGTTAAGACCCGGACGTTTACGTATTTTGATCTCTTTTCGGGTGAGTTTTCCGATATAACCGTCAATCTGGCTGAACTCATCGAATCCCAGCCGGAAGGGCTCCAAGTCGAGCCTGAAGTGAAACGGATGAGCCAGCTCCGTTATGGTTCGGTTAAGTTGGGAAATACCAATGAAAAGACATGGTTCGTGATTGGAAGCGAAAAGGGAGTTTGGCCCGTTGTTTATGTGGATCAGAACAATGATCGTTTGATTGAG
>JAKOSX010000158.1 GCA_029776595.1 Bacillota bacterium
AAGTCCCTGAACAGTTCTTCCGAATCATTGGGTCCGGGAGCGGCTTCCGGGTGGTATTGGACGGAAAATACGGGCAAATAACGGTGCTTTAGCCCTTCCACCGTTCCGTCATTGACATTCCGGTGGGATACGATGGCTATATCCGGGTCTAAAGATTCTTCCCGTACGGCAAAGCCATGGTTCTGCGACGTTATGGTCACTTTCCCGGTGAGCAGGTTCTTCACCGGATGGTTGCCGCCGCGGTGGCCGAATTTTAACTTATAGGTATCCCCGCCCAAAGCCAATCCAATAATCTGATGGCCGAGACATATGCCGAAAATGGGAAGTTTCCCCAGAAGCTGCTTGACCGTCTCCACCGCATACATCACGTCTTTGGGGTCGCCCGGTCCGTTCGAAAGCATAATCCCGTCCGGATGCATCCCCAAAATGACTTCAGCGGTTGTATCGCATGGCACCGTCGTCACTTTGCACCCTTTGGCGATTAACGACCGTGCGATATTGGCTTTCGCCCCAAAGTCGATGAGCACCACGTGTTTTTCTCCGTCGCCCTCAGTATAAATCCGGTCTGTCGTCGCCATCCTGACAAAGTCCTGCCCAGATAACTGCGGCAATGCCTTAACCCGTTCGATCACGGCCTCATCCGGCTCGTCCGAAACCGTGATCATCCCCCGCATGGTTCCCTGAGTCCGCAACCGTTTCGTCAGGGCCCGGGTATCCACCCCGCAGATTCCGACCACCCGGTGGTCTTTTAAGAATTGATCCAGGGTGGTCTCAACCCGCCAGTTGCTGGGATGACCGCAACACTCTTTAACGACAAACCCCCGGGCAAAAGGATGGCGGGATTCGTGGTCCTCTGCATTGATGCCGTAGTTCCCGATTAGCGGATAGGTCATGGTCACAATCTGGCCGCTATAGGAAGGGTCGGTTAAGATTTCTTGGTATCCAGTCATTCCGGTATTGAAAACCACTTCGCCTCCGACATCCCCTTCGTAGCCAAACGCCTTCCCATAATATATCATGCCATCTTCCAGGACCAATCGAGCTTGTTTCATCCTGTTGCCCTCCACATGTTATCTTTGTTATTTATAAATATACAATAATTTATTATATTTATTCAAGTAAAATTTTCATTGCAATATTTTAAGATACCGTCAACCCAGACGGACTCCACCCGACCGTTGAGTTTCCTGCCGATGAATGGAGAGTTCTTGGACTTGGACACCAGGTCTTCTTCCCGGACCGTCCATGCTTTATCCGGATTGAAGATGACCACATCCGCCGGATCGCCTGGCCGTAGCCGTCCACCGTCCACCTTCAGAATCCGGGCGGGATTGACCGACATTTTCTCCACCAACTGTTCGGGAGTGAGGACACCGGTTTGGACCAACTCCGTCCAAACGACGGCCAACGCCGTTTCCAGGCCAATCATGCCGTTGGGCGCCAGGGAAAACTCCCTGTGTTTTTCCTCTAAAGAATGGGGCGCGTGATCCGTGGCAATGGCATCGATGGTCCCGTCCTGAAGCCCTCGGCGCAACGCCTCCACGTCTTCGTCGGAACGAAGGGGTGGGCTGACCCGGAAAACAGTATCAAAACCCTCCAAAAGCGCATCGGTTAACGTGAGATGATGTGGTGTGGCTTCTGCAGTGACCCGGACTCCCCGGGCTTTGGCGGCCCGGATAAGCTCCACCCCTTTTTTGGTGCTGACATGGCAGCAATGGATCGGAGAGCCGGTAAATTCGGCAATGGTCAAATCCCGGGCAATGATAGCCGCCTCGGCAATATCCGGAATGCCCGGCAACCCCAGGACCGTGGACCAATACCCTTCATGCATCACCCCGTTGCCTGCCAAATTTATATCTTCCTGATGCAACAAGAGCGGCCGTTGGAACATGGAGGCGTATTCCATAGCCAACCGAAGCACTGAAGCATTCATCAACGTGTTCCCGTCATCCGAAAATCCGTAAGCACCGGCGGCGGCCATATCGCCCATCTCCGCCAATTCTTCCCCTTTTAAACCTTTGGTTATTGCCCCCAACGGATATACCTTCGTCAAAGCCTCTTTCCTGGCTTTGTCCAGGATATAACTGATGACCACGCCGTTATCGGCCACCGGTTGAGTATTGGCCATACAGGCTACCGCAGTAAACCCGCCTTTCAGTGCCGCTTTGGTGCCGGTCGCTATGGTTTCCTCATCTTCCCGCCCCGGTTCCCGCAGGTGGGTATGCAAATCAATCAATCCCGGAAACACTAATTTTCCTTCCGCCGAAAGGATTTCGCAACCTTCAGCCGGGATTTCTTCCCCAACCGCTGCAATTTTCCCATCTTCTATGACAATATCCCCGATTCCGACATAATCGCCGGCCGGATCGATGATTTTCCCTTTTTTAATGCAATATTTCATCTTTTGACCCTCCCCCGGTTAACAGATAAAGCAATGCCATGCGCACTGCGACCCCGTTGGTCACCTGTTCGGTGATGACCGACTGGGGATGCACCGAAACTTCTTCGGCGATTTCCACGCCTAAATTGGCCGGGCCCGGGTGCATGACCAGCAAATCGCTTCTCGCATTTAAAAGACGTTCCATGTTGACTCCGAATAATTTGGAATACTCCTTTTTCGTCGGGAAATATCCCCTTTGTTGCCGTTCCAGTTGAATGCGGAGAATATTCACCACATCCACCCGGTTTAAAATGTCGTCCAAAGAATGTTCCACGCGCACTCCCAGTTGTTCGATGCCCCGGGGTATCAACGTGGGCGGGCCCACCACCGTCACTTCGGCCCCCAATTTTAAGAGGCCGTAAATATTGGATTTGGCAACCCGACTGTGGAGGATATCCCCGACAATGGCCACTTTCAATCCGTCGATTCGCCCCATTTTCTCGCGAATGGTATACAAATCCAACAATCCTTGGGTCGGATGCTCATGGGCACCGTCACCGGCATTAATCACATGCGCGGATACCGACTCCGCCAGTAATTTGGGAGTCCCTGCCAGCGAATGTCGGATGATGATAACGTCAACCCCCATGGCTTCGATGGTTTTCGCCGTATCGACGAAACTTTCGCCTTTGGCAACGCTACTGGAGGAGACGGTAAGATTGACCACATCCGCGCTCATCCACTTTCCGGCAATTTCAAAAGAAGTCCGAGTCCGGGTACTGGGTTCAAAGAATAAAGTAACCACTGTTTTCCCGCGCAAAGTCGGGATTTTTTTCAAATCCCGCTTAAAAATATCTTTGCATACGGCAGCCGTATCCAAAATATGCAGGATTTG
>JAKOSX010000159.1 GCA_029776595.1 Bacillota bacterium
CGGGCTGACCACATATTGGGCACCGGCCAAAATAGCGGTCCGGGCAGTTTCGGCATCCATAACGGTCCCTGCTCCGATAATAATTTCACCATTATTGAAACGTTTGGCGCAATCGCGGATAACTTCAGCGGCGCCGGGAACAGTGAAGGTGATTTCGATACCGGCAACTCCGGCTTTAGCACAAGCTTCAGCAATTTTAATCGCTTGTTCGCCAGACTCGGCCCGAACGACAGCAACTAAGCCACATTCGGAGATTTTAGACAAAACCAACTCTTTATCCATTTTCGGTCTCCTTTTTAGAAAATTTTAAGCCATAGATATTATAGCAAAATTTCTCACTATAGGACAAGACAAAGTAACATGTTAAAAGAACTGTAATAAACTTGGATGGTAAATCGTTTAATCCATTAAAAATCCGCCATTCACATCGATAATTTCCCCGGTGATGAACCCGGCGCCTTCCGACAAGAGGAACATGACCGTGGCCGCCACCTCTTCCGGTTGGCCCAAGCGTTTTAAGGGAATGGACTCGATGATCGCTTTGCGCCGTTCCTCCGACCATTGGGCGCTCATCTCCGTGGCGATGGCATGCGGAGCCACGCCGTTAACGGTAATCCCGTACGGGGCTAGCTCCCGGGCAAAGGTTTTCGTCAAACAGTCCAATGCGGCTTTGGACGGCCCGTAACCGGGCGCCGAAGTGATATCCCCCATTTTGCCGGCAATGGAGGAGATGTTGACGATCCTTCCGCTTCTCTGAGGAATCATATATTCCGCGACAAATTTGCAAAAGAGAAAAGCGCCTCGCACATTGACCTTGAAGACAACATCCCAATCATCAATACGAATCGGTTCTCCCGGCGTCCGCCGCCGGATGATGCCGGCATTGTTGACCAGATAATCTATTTTACCGAATTCCTGCTGCACCTGATCAACCACGGCTTTAACCTGGGATTCGTCGGAAACATCGCAAGGCCGGAAAAACACCCGAGCCCCGCCGACCGCCAGTTCCTTTTGAACCGCTGCGCCGCGGACAGTGTCGATATCGCAAAAATTAACCACTGCATCTTGTTTAAGCAATGCTTTGACAACCGCATTTCCGATTCCGGTAACTCCCCCGGTCACCAAAGCCACTTTAGGTTCCGTCATTGTCTGACCTCCTTCATTTTTTCAATTAAAGCGTCGCACCGCCGTCAATAATCAAAGCACTGCCGACCATGTAAGAAGCTTCCGGCGAAGCAGCAAACAAAACCGCATGGGCGATTTCCTCGTCGGTGCCCAACCGGCCCAACGGCTGACGGGCGATGAGCGCTTTTCGGGTCGCTTCGGGATCCGCGGAATCCTGAATCCTTTCTTCCAGGGCCGGCGTATCGATGGTTCCGGGGCAGACGCAATTGACCCGAATATTATCTTTGATATAATCCATGGCCATCGCCCTGGTCATGGAAACCACCGCTCCTTTCGAAGCGCAATACACGCTCCGGTCCGCATACCCTTTGAAGGCAGCCACCGATCCCATATTCACGATCACCCCGCCGCCCGCTTTTTTCATTGCCGGGACAATATATTTGGAAACTAAAAATACGCCTTTGACATTGACATTAAAAGCCCTATCAAAGTCAACTTCCGTCACGGTGTCTACCGCACCGGGGACAATCACGCCGGCATTATTGATTAAGATATCAATGCGGCCATAAGCTTCCAAAGCCTTTTGGACCATCGTTTCGACTTCCGCCGCCTTGGTGACATCGCTCTGTAAAAAGATACCTTCTGCGCCCAACTCTTTTACCATCGCCAAGGTTTCTTCTCCCCGCTTAGGAACCAGGTCGTTGACGATGACCTTAGCGCCTTCTTTTGCAAACAACAATGCAGTAGCCCGCCCCATTCCCGAGCCAGCACCGGTAATAAGTACGACTTTATCGACAAAACGCATTCAAATCCCCCTTAATATAAAGAGACTGCCTTGAACTGACGAACTTTGTACGCCGGCCGATGGCCCTCCTCCGTCCGGCGAATTATTTGCTTTCCCACGCTACAATGAAATGGTTTAACCTTTTCCAAAAATCATATTCGGAATGAAAAGGACCACATCCGGAACGAAGAGAATCAATAAAATGACGGAAACCACTGCCACAAAGAACCAAAAAGATTGTTTCAGATAATCTCCAATCGAACATTCGAAAATCGAACAAACAACATACATGACCACGCCTACCGGCGGTGTCAGTAACCCGATGGTCAACGTCATCACCATAACAATTCCGAAATGAACCAAATCAAGGCCGACCTGTTTTGCCACAGGAATCAAAATCGATGTCAGCAACAGAATCAACACCGTCGAATCCATAAACATTCCAGCCACGAGTAAGAAAAAGATAATAATCAACAATACTATCCACGGAGTGGTGGAGATTCCCAATAATAGTTGGGCCAGTTGTTGTGGGATCATTTCCCAGGTAATCCCGTAACTAAAAGTGCCTGACAAAGCGATGATCAGCATAATCATCCCAATGTCTATAACAGTACATTCCAGCGTTTTAATGAATTTTTCCCAAGTAAATTCCCTATAAATTAACGCGCCAACAATGACGGTGTAGACCACGGCAAAAGCACCGGCTTCGGAAGGCGTAAACAATCCCGTCCGCAAGCCTAAAATCAAGCCAATCGGGAAGAGAAAAGCCCAGATACAGTCGATAAACGTAACAGTAATTTCTTTCACGGAAGTCATTTTTTCCCGTTCTGGCAGATACCCATTGCGTTTGGAAATATAGGAAACAGCCGTCATCAAAGCGACAGTCATCAGAAATCCCGGGACAATTCCGGCGGCAAATAACCGTCCGATGGAAACTTCTCCGATACTGCCGTATAGCACCAATCCAATGCTCGGGGGAATCGCTGTAACGATCAGCGATGAAAATCCGGTGATCCCGGCAGAGAACCCTCTGTCATAACCTTTGGCATTCATGCCCGGCCCCAGAACCCGGGACTGCATCGACGCATCAGCGATCGCCGAACCGGAAACGCCACCCATCAACGCACTTAAAATAACATTGGTTTGGGCCAACCCGCCCCGCATATGGCCGGTGAGTACGGAGGCCAGTTTCATTAACCTTTGTGTAATTCCGGTTTCATTTAATAAATTTCCGGAAAAAACAAACAACGGAATAGCCAGTAAAGTAAAACTCTGGGTCTGAGTAAGTATCAATTGAGCCGGCATTGTAAAGGGCAAGCCCGGTTGCTGCAGAAAAAAGAACACTCCGGAAATCCCGATAGCAAAGGCAACCGGCATCCCTATTAACATAAAAAACAAAAACGAGATAAAAACTAACAGCATTTTCATTTCCTCCTTTTAGCCGGTTAAATCAATTCACATGAACATGATTCGTTGGACTTTTCTGTTTCTTTGGAACTACCTTTGCCAAAAAGAGCCCTGACTTTGGATATTGCTGTCATAAGCATCAATGCCGACCCAATCGGAACACTGATGGTGACCCAAGTATAACTGAATCCGGGAATGCCTTGGAAAACCCGAAATCTCGTGGTATACGAAAGTTGAGTTCCATACACAATTAATGAAATCAAAAACAGGATAATCACGCACCAATTGAACAATTCCAGATACTTTCGGACCTTTTGGGGCAACATATTGATGACGATTTCTATTTTAACCAGTTTATCCTGGCGCATCGCCAGATCCCCTCCCAAGAAAACGCACCAGGCAAAGAGAAACGTCGCCATGTCATTCGCCCATACGATAGGCATACGGATAAATCTGGCAACAGCCGCCGCAAAAACCAAAATCGAAAATACGACCAAAAACACCTTGGTGATCAGCCTTTCAACCCGACCGATATATTCATAAAACTTTGCCATTGGACTTCGCTCCTTGTTTCAGTAATTCTACGAAATATCAACCGCCCTAATCATCCAAAGAGCTGCTTTTAATGAGAACGCAAACATTCATCGAATTTTAAGTTTTCGGCCCCAATTTTACGTTGGGGCCGAAAACTTTCATGGACGGAAGCTAATTACTTTTTTCCCATTTCCTTATAAAGCTGAGCTTTAACATTGGTAAGTTTCAAAGCTTTATAAGCATCTTCGCCGGCTTTCTTGAAAGCTTCGATATCCACGTCTTCAATGATGGTCACGCCTTTTTCTCTTAAGAATTTCTTCAGTTCAAGGACCTCTTTTTCCATCAGGCGGGACGTTTCAAGACCGGCTTTATTGCATTCTTCAACAAGAATCTTTTGATATTCGGCAGGCAGACTGTTGAAGAACTTGGCACCGACAACTTCGAAGTTAATCAGCAGGATATGCTTGGTCTCGCTGATGTATTTCGCCGCTTCGTAGAGTTTGGCTCCGGTGACATTACGATACACCAAGTCGGCACCGTCAACGGCTCCCTGTTGGATACCGACATAGACATCACCAAAGTTCATCGCTACCGGAGAAGCGCCAATGGCACGGATGGACTCTTGCCAAATGGGCGCGCCGGGCGTACGGATTCGTTGACCTTTCAAATCTTTCGGGCTACGGACCGGTTTATTGGAGACGATATGCCGTAAACCCTGAATCCAGTTGAAGGATAAAATTTTAATCCCGTGTTTGTCGGCCAGTTCTTTCTCCCATTTTTTGATGGAAGGCAGGTTTTGCAATTTGACGACTTCGTCAATGGTTTCGACGAAGTAAGGAGCGTTCAACACTGCAATCTCAGGCACATACATGCCCAGACGGGCGGAGTCGGTATTTTGGCCGACATTGGCGCCTTGTCTTAACTGTTCAATAATATCTTCTTCAACGCCCAACTGACCGCTGGGGAAGACTTGGATCTCCAGTCCGCCTTTGGTACGTTCTTTCACCCGATTGGCCCACTTGACAAACCCTTGATGGAACGGTTCGGACTCAGCCAATACGTGGTTAAATTTTAAAACATACTTTTTCGGAGCCGCGAAGCCCGGGAAGGCCAAAGACACGGCTATAACGACACATAACACTGCTACAACCAGTTTTTTCATTTTTTACTCCCTCCTATGAATTATTACTTAAACAGTAGAGCTTATCGATAACTTTTCCCTATGAAATCACCCCTTTCCAAAACGCTGGAGATATGAAATCTAAAATGATTTAGGACGTTAACATCTCAATGAGATTGCGGGTGGAATATAATGCCATTTTCTCATTGGCTTCGTTGGTATAGGCTCCGGCGTGGGGAGTCAATATAAAATTATCCAATGTCAGCAGTTTTTCACCTGGAGCGGGTGGTTCTTTGGAGAACACATCCTGCGCCGCAAAGGCGATCCGTTTGTTTTTTAACGCTGTATACAGGCTTTCCTCATCAACCAGTTCACCCCGGGACGTATTGATGAGTATCGCCGACGGTTTCATCAATTCAAGAGTGGAGGCATTGATCATATGTTTGGTTTCAGGTGTCAGCGGCAGATGGAGCGATATCACATCGGCCACGGCCAACGCTTGAGACAGAGTTTCACATTGCATCATATCATGTTTGGCTAAAAATTCCTTGTCATTGAAGTATGGATCATAGACGACAACCTTCATAGCCAGGCCCTTGCCCCGGATAGCCACTTCTCTCCCGATTTGGCCGCATCCAATCACCGCCAAGGTCTTTCCCGTCAATTCCACACCCCGGACCCGGTCCCAGCCGCCCTGTTTCACCGTTTGGGATAACACCGATACATGCCGGGCGGCCTCAAACATCAAGGCAACAGCCAATTCGGCAACCGATATATTGTTGCTGCCCACGGCGTTTTTCACCCGAATGCCAAGGCGTTCAGCAGCTTTTAAATCGATATTGTCCATCCCGACACCATATTTGGATATGGCTTTCAAGTCGGCACATCGCTCCAACACCCGTTCGCTTAACGGATCGATCCCGACGATGATACCGACCACCCCGGAACGGGCCCGTTCAATGATTTCATCCTCGGTCATGGTCCGTCCCAGATTGTTTTCGATAATCTCATATCCCTTATCATAGAGCAGCGGATAGGTCTTGTCTTTGTAATTCCCAAACGATTTCGGGGTAATCAAAATCTTCATCGAAAAGCCTCCCTCCTTTTGAATACCGACGAACTTATCTTGCTTACGCGCGA
>JAKOSX010000003.1 GCA_029776595.1 Bacillota bacterium
GGCAATAACGAATTTATCTTCCTCATCGGCAGTCAAATACAGAATCTCGTCGGTCACTTTGCCGTCAACCACCCATCGATACGGCGTCTCGATGAAGCCGAACTCGTTAATCCGGGCAAAGGTAGTCAACGAACCGATCAAACCGATGTTGGGACCTTCAGGCGTTTCAATGGGACACATCCGGCCATAGTGGGAGTGATGGACGTCCCGGACTTCAAAGCCGGCCCGTTCCCGTGACAGACCGCCCGGCCCCAGAGCCGACAGACGCCGCTTATGGGTAAGTTCAGCCAACGGGTTAGTCTGGTCCATAAATTGAGACAACTGGCTGGAACCAAAGAACTCTTTGATGGCAGCCACCACCGGACGGATATTGATTAACGCCTGCGGCGTAATCACTTCCACATCCTGAATGGTCATCCGCTCACGGACGACCCTCTCCATCCGCGACAATCCGATCCGGAATTGATTTTGCAGCAATTCACCGACGGATTTCAAACGGCGGTTACCCAGATGGTCGATGTCGTCGATCTCTCCTTCGCCGTCCAACAAATTCAGTAAGTATTTCACCACTTCGGCCACATCTTCTTTGGTCAGGACTTTCAAAACTTCGCCTTCAGGCAAAACTTCGTTCCCGGCCGAATCCATATTCAGGCGGACATCTTTCACCGAAACAGTGGACGGATTGAGCTTTTTGTTGATCTTATAACGCCCAACCGCCGCCAAATCATACCGTTTCGGGTCAAAGAACAGAGTTTCGAAGAGAGACCGGGCACTGTCAACCGTCGGCGGCTCTCCCGGGCGCAAACGCTTATAGATCTCAATGAGAGCTTCCTCGGCATTTTGAGTATTGTCGCGCTCCAACGTATTTTTGATGCTTTCTTTGGAGCCGAATAATTCGTTCAATTCATAATTATTGCCAAGGCCCAGCGCTTTAAGTAAAATGGTCACCGGAATCTTCCGAGTTCGGTCGATCCGGACATACAACACGTCGTTGGAATCAAACTCAAATTCCAACCAAGCCCCCCGGTTCGGGATGATGCTGGCGGAATAGAGATATTTACCTGTAGTATCCTGGGTACGGCTAAAATAAACGCCCGGCGAACGCACCAACTGACTGACGATGACCCGTTCCGCCCCGTTGATGATAAAAGTTCCTTTCTCGGTCATCAACGGGAAATCACCCATAAAAACTTCCTGCTCTTTAACTTCGCCGGTATCTTTATTAATCAAACGCGCCTTAACCTTCAGCGGAGCCGCATAGGTCGCATCGCGTTCCTTACATTCTTCAACGGAATATTTGGGCTCACCCAATGCGTAATCGATAAACTCCAAAACCAGGTTCCCGGTAAAGTCCTGAATCGGCGAAATATCCTTGAACATTTCCCGTAGACCTTCATCCAAAAACCATTGATATGATTTTTGCTGAATTTCTATTAAATTCGGCATATCCAAGATCTCTTCTATCTTGCCGAAATTTACGCGTTCGCGTCTTTCTTTTCGAAGACTTTGCAAGTGACTCACCTCTTCAGAATTTTTGGGGACCAAGTTCTATAAACAGATAAAAGCAAGGTAACACAGTTATCCTCGCTTATACAATTGGGGGATTAAATTGTAGCTATCTCAAACGTTTCAGAAAAACTCA
>JAKOSX010000160.1 GCA_029776595.1 Bacillota bacterium
AAATGGTGGGCCATCGGCGACTCGAACGCCGGACACCCTGATTAAAAGTCAGGTGCTCTACCGCCTGAGCTAATGGCCCGTTCTGAATGAATCAGCTTTTTTATTTTACAACATTTCAGCTGCAGTGTCAAGCATTTTTCTCATTACAATCTTTGGCAGAACCGACTGCCTCGGATCGTATCCCGGTGTCGGGACGACTTTTTGATTATACACATTTCATCGCAAGATTGCAAGAGATTTTATTACCAAATCGGCTGGATAGTAATGGTTTCATCCCGTTTCCAGCCCACCGAGACCATGGAAATGGGAGCCCCGGCCAATTCCGAAATGCGTTTCAGGTAATCCTGAGCTTGTTGCGGCAGATCGCTCCACTCCCGGCAACCGGTGGTATCCTTAAGCCAACCGGAATACTCTTCATAAACCGGGCGGCATTCCGCCAATACTTTCAGGCTGGCCGGAAATTCTTTCAAAATGCTGTTGCGATACCGGTATCCGGTGCAGATTTTGAGGGTTTCGATTTGGTCCAGCACATCCAACTTCATCACCGCCAAATCGCTGACGCCGTTGACCCGGACCGAATATTCGGCAATCACTCCGTCAAACCAACCGCAGCGGCGGGGACGTCCGGTGGTTACCCCGTATTCCCGGCCGCGGCCGTCGCGCAACAACGATACCTGTTCTTCCGGCAACTCGGTGGGGAACGGCCCTTCTCCCACCCGGGTGGAATAAGCCTTAATAATGCCCACCACCTTATCGATGCGGGTCGGACCCACCCCGGCTCCGGTGCAGGCGCCGCCGGCCGACGGCGACGAGGAACTGACAAAAGGATAGGTCCCGTGATCGATGTCCAACAAAGTGCCTTGGGCGCCTTCGAACAATACCTTTTCCCCGTTGCGAATGGCCCGATCCACCAAAACCGAAGTGTCCGTCACCATAGGCCGGATTTCCTCAGCATAACGGCTGTATTCATCGATGATGGCCGCTACGTCAAACCCTTTCTTCCCGTAAATCTTTTCGATCACCATATTTTTAATTCGGACAATTTCCGTGATCCGTTCTTTAAAGATATCCGGATCGATCAAATCGCATATCCGAATGGCATCATATCGTGCATATTTATCCACATAAGCCGGTCCGATACCCCGTCCGGTGGTCCCGATTTTTCCGACTTCACGGCTGGCTTCGTCCAGTTGATCCAAACAAGGATGGTAAGGCATAATCACATGAGCCCGGTCGCTGATCCGGATCCCCGACACATCGACGCCCCGTTCTTTCAATCCGGCCAATTCTTTGAGCAGCACTCCCGGATTGATCACCACGCCGTTCCCCAAGACACATAATTTCCCCGGATAAAGAATGCCCGACGGCACCAGATGCAGCTTGAACTCCTGATCGCCGACGACCACCGTATGTCCGGCGTTGTTACCTCCTTGGTAACGGACGACCAAACCCGCTTCACTGGCCAAATAATCGGTTACTTTGCCTTTTCCTTCGTCTCCCCATTGAAGTCCTACCACAACCACTGACGGCATGCGAACCCCTCCTGTACTCAACTCTCACTCAAGCTCTTTCAGCATAGCATAAAATGTTATATAATACAATTTAATAGATTTTATAATTACGATAAAAATTATTTATAGGAAGTGACGTCATGGAAATCACTCCGCTAAAGACCTTTCTCAAAGTTGCAGCCCTCAAAAGCTTTTCAAAAGCCGCCGAAGAACTTCACCTGACCCAGCCCGCCGTCACCCAGCAGATCAAACAATTGGAGCGGGAATTGGGCCAACCGTTAATCGACCGCATCGGCCGCACCTTGACATTAACACCTGCCGGCGAAATTCTGCAAACCTACGCCCAGCAAATCATCAATCTCACCGGACAGGCCCAGGAAACCATCGCCCAATTCTCCAACCAACAGGGACGCCTGACGCTGGCTGCAGGGACCACCAATACCATCTTCCGTTTGCCGGGTATCTTAAGCCGCTACCATGCCAACCATCCCGGAGTGGAAATCCGGATACGCAACGGCGCTTCCGCCCTCATTAACACCTTGGTTTATGAAAACGCCGTCGATGTCGGGCTGATCACCACCATTGATCCGTCGCTCAATCTGGAAATCATTCCTGTTTTTAATGACCGTATCTGGCTGGTGGCCCCTCCCGACTACCCCAACATTCCGGCCAACACCGCCGAATTGGAGCAACTGCCCCTTATCCTTTTCCGCAGTGGATCCGGATTTCGAAGATTTCTTCAGAACCAATTCAATTATTATCATTTTACCCCCAAGGTATCCATGGAACTGGAAAGCATCGAAGCCATTATCCATTTTGTCCAGCATGGTTTGGGCCTTGCCTTTTTGCCGGAAATCGCCATTGCCAACGAGATCAGGCAGGGTTCGCTCATCCCCGTCGAGATCCCCGGCTGGGATCCGATGATCCGCCAAACCTATCTTATTTACCGGAAGAAAAAATACCTAACCTGGCCCGTCAAAGCCTTTCTGGAACAATTGGGCATCACACCGCGAAATGAATGAAGCATGGGCACTGGACTTTAATCAGTTGACAGTTCATACCGGGATGAAGCTGTGCACTGTGTGAACCGTGTGCTGTGTACCCGTGAAGAACTGTTCCCCGTCAACTGTAAACTGTCAACTCCACTGTGTATGTAAACCAGAATGTCGATCAAAAATTTTCCGCTTCTTTTTTGCATATTTTCATCATCCCGTCGCATACTATTTAGCGAGAGGTCGGTAAGGACGATTTTCATGACTCACCTACGTGAGTCTCAGGTTCATCGTTAAGGTGACTGCTTATTTCAAAAGAGATAAGTGAAGGTTTCGGATGATCTTACCGGCCTCTTCCATAGATCCAAACCAAAAGCCCGGCAGCGCCGGGCTTTTGGCTTTTTCATTCTATTTCAGGTATTGTAAAGGATTCGAAGGGCTTCCGTTGACGCGCACTTCAAAATGGAGATGAGGCCCGGTGGACAATCCGGTATTTCCGGACAAGGACACCCGCTGCCCTTTAACCACTCTTTCCCCGACTTTCACCAGTAACTGCGAATTATGTCCATAACACGTGGAAATGCCCTTACCGTGATCGATGGCAAGGAAATATCCGTAACCGCCCCGCCAACCGCTGACCAAAACCACGCCGTCATCGGCCGCCAACACCGGTGTCCCGCTGGAAACCGCGATGTCAATACCACTATGATACTTCTTGGTCTTCAATACCGGATGAGTCCGCCAGCCAAACAGAGAAGAGATCCGGCCGCGGGCCGGCCAGATGAATTGGCCGGTTCCCAAAGCTTTTGTTGTATTGGCCTGACTCCGCCGAATTTGAGCTTCAATTTCACGGGAGGTCTTTTCGTACTCTGCCAACGCCTTTTCCAGCCTGGCCCGGTCATTTTGGATTTTGGCCAGCTCCAATTGGGTGGTTTTCACTTTTGATTCGACTTTCTGTTGCTCAGCATAAGCTTTCTGCTGCAACTTCCGGATTTCCCGGTACTTCTCCTCCACCTGTGCTTTTTTGGCTTCAATCGCCCGTTGCTCCAACGCAATCTCCATCGACGTCGACTTAAACTCGGATATCCGCTTTAAGTCCTGCCGGACGAAATAAGCAATGGTTCCAAACCGCGAGATAAAATCGGCAAAGTCGTCTGCACGAAAAAGGATTTCCAGAAAACTTTGGGGCCCATATTTATACACCGCCACCAAACGCCGGTCCAATATGCTTCGCTGTGCTTTCAGATGGACATTTAATCGCTGCAGATCAGCTTCCAACTGCTGCAATTCTTGTTTCGTCGCCTGAAGTTCCCCTTGGGTCTGTTCCAGTTTGTCCTTCACCTGGTTATAATTCCGCTCCAGCCGTTCCAGTTCTTGCTGCTGTTTTAACAAGTTGCCCAGTGTCGACCGTTCCTTCTGTTTCTGGCGGACGATCTCATTCCGGGTTTTATTGATCAATGTATCAATATTCTTTTTATCCGACGGCACACCGCCATAAACCGGCAAAGTGCAGACCACCGCCAAAAGGACGACAATGGGAACGAATTTCCACTGACTTTTCAAAGAAAAAAGACCCCCTCCGCAAAGGCTTTGCCTCCTCTTCGGGGATCTTCTCCGCCACCCTTTGGCATCCTTTTAGTAATTATTGGGCTTTCTTTTCTTGATTTCGCAACTGGGTCCGGTACAGCATCGCATATAAACCGTCCTTATCGAGCAATTCCTCATGCGTACCTATCTCTACGATCCGTCCGGCATCCAGCACCACGATCCGGTCCGCACTGCGGATGGTCGACAAGCGATGGGCAATGACAAAACAGGTTCTCCCTTTCATCAGGCGTTGCAAGGCTTCCTGGACCAAGACCTCCGACTGGGTATCCAGAGCCGATGTGGCTTCATCCAGAATTAAAATTTTAGGATCCCGCAAGAGCGCCCTGGCAATGGCGATCCGTTGCCGCTGGCCGCCGGAAAGCGCCATCCCCCTGGCTCCCACCTTGGTTTCATAACCTTCCGGGGTATTGATGATAAACTCATGAGCATTGGCGGCTTTCGCCGCTTCGATAATCTCTTCGCGGGTGGCACCGATCCGCCCGTATGCAATATTTTCGGCAATGGTCCCCCGGAACAGCATGGTTTCCTGCGGGACGATCCCCATATGCTTGCGAAGCTCGTCCAATTTCAATTCACGTAAATCGTAACCGTCGATCAACACCCGACCCGACAGCGGATCGTAAAAACGGGCCACCAGGTTGACCATGGTAGTCTTCCCGGCACCGCTGGGGCCCACCAAGGCAATCACTTCTCCGGGGGAAACGGTCAAATTGATGTCATGCAGTACCGGATTGTCCTGGTCATACCCGAAGGTCACATGATCGAAGACCACACTGCCCTTGACCGTCGGCAAAACCACCGGATTTTCGATCTCGGTAACCTCCGACTTTTGATCGATCAATTCAAAGACCCGTTCCGCTGCAGCCAACGCCCTGGGCACCTGCGAAAACAAGCCGCTGATCCGGCGAATGGGGCTCCCCATAAATCCCATCAGGAAAATGAAGGTTAAAAATTCACCGGGGCTCAGGCGGTTGTTTAAAATCAAAGAGCCTCCGTAGGTCAGGAATATGGCAATGGCGATGGACACCAAAAAGTCGATTATCGGCGAGAAGAAATTGCCCAACCGCAAACTGCGGATCGCCGCTTTATAGCTTTGGCGAGTTTCCCGTTTAAACCGGTTAATCTCATATTCTTCCATGCCGAAGGCTTTAACCACCTTGATGGCAGACAGCGTTTCTTCCAATACCCCCGTGATGTCTGCCACTTTGTCCATGACTTCCCGGTTGACCACCCGCAACTTCTTACTTAACTTATTGACCGGGAAGGCCACAAAGGGAAAGACCAGGAAAAACATGAGGGTTAACTTCCAGTTCATATAAAAGCCCCAAAGCAGTCCCAGGATAACCACCATGGGCTCTAAAACCATGTCGATAATCCCCGCCGAAAACAGGAAATGGATGGCGTCGATATCATGGGTGATCCTGGCGATCAACTGTCCGGACTGGCCGGTGCTGTGCCGTTCGAAATAACTGATGGAGAGATTCTGGAGATTTTCATAGATCTCATTCCGTAACCGCATCACCAGCTTTTGGCCGATAGTGCCCACCAGAAAATTTTGGGCAAACCGAAAAATTCCCTTCAGGAAATAGATGATGATCAGGAGCAAGGGTAACAGGTAGACCGTATGTACATTGGGAAACAACACCCATCCCGCCGGAGCTTTCGTTCCGTCTCCCGGACCGATATATATCTTGGTGGCTCCAACCCTCGGCGATAAGTCCTTCTCTAAACCCTCCACCGTCTGGAGCGGGTCTTCCAACAGCTCACTGACTGCCTTGGCACGGACCAGTAATGTCTTGGGGTCGACCTGCTCCATCCCTTGGATCGCAAAACCGCGTTGTTCCAAACCGTTTCGCAGTTTTTCACGGTTCTCCTCCGTCCAAGGCCGTTGCGCCACAATATTCAGGCGTACCGGGGTTTCATCTTTCGTCTCCCAGCTGATGGTGAGGGGAATCCCCTTGGTCTGAAAGAAAATGGCATCGGATAACCGGCCCATCACCCATGCATCCATCAATGTCAAGGCTGACATTACCAGCGAGACCAAAATGACAATAACGAGATGTTTTTTATACGGTAGCAAATATTGAAGGAGCCTGCGCACGAACTTTCTCCTTTCTGTCCGACTAATCTTAATATAATCATTTTATTTTAACATAAACCCATTTTTTTGTTAACAGCGGCATTTTGGTTTCAATGGAAAACGGATAAGTTCTGCTTTTAAACTCCGGCCGTATATATAGTATTGACCGTCGTTGCCAACCCGTCACCAATCCCTGCCAAAGGAGGTGAATTCTTTGAGCAAACGATGTTATGAGTGCTACTGGGAGTCAGAAGACGAAAAGATTTGTGAACGGTGCGGAAAACCGATTCGGGAAGTCAGAGAAAAGAAAGCCGAAACGGAACCCCAACAAGATTCAAAGTAAACAAGTGGAACAGCCTTTCCGCTACCGGAAAGGCTGCCTTTTGTCGTTTAAGATTTCATCTAATGCCGGAACGGCTTGCACTGTCTGACAGTTGATACTCCATCCGAAGGAAAACCAAAACCATGGCCAGATAAATCAGGGTTTCAAAATACTCTTCCATCACCATGACCAAATGGGAAGGCACAGACAAAATATGCCGTTCGACAGCAATCGCTAATACGGCAGCCACGACCCCGAGTCCCATCTCGAGCCACGGTATCCGCCTGCTTTTCACCAAATCGAGAAAAAATGCAACCAATTTGCAACGGAAAACAGCCCAAAGCCAGAAGATCATCCCGATACCCACGGCAGGATGGACTAAAGCGCCGTAGGGCAAATCTTTTCTGGACATATAATGCGGCCCGTCGGCTCCGACCTCAACCGGGGGAAACAATACCGCCCCCCACGTCATCTCCCGCAGCAACATAAAGACAAACACCGGAATCATCAGCTGCCAAAAACGGCGCACCGGCATTTCCCGAGCCTGCTTTGCCTGAACGGCGGCAAGGACGATTAACCCGCATAACACCAAAACCTGGAACCATTCGAGCCTGCCGTTCTCCCAACCCCATTCCGGACCAAGCCACTGACACAGGGGATAAGCCAACACCAACGCAGCCAACCAAACGACGGTGGCCGTCCGCCGCAAAGTCCGTCTGTTCAAATAAATTCCTCCATTCATCAGGCGTATTGTCATCATAACGGATAATCATAGTTGTTCCCCGTCCGTCGCCAAATTCCTTTTTATTACGAAAACAGTTTTAGTACCAATATCGGTAAATACAGGATTGCAAGGTTCAGGGTTTAAGGCCCCGGGATCAGGGTCATGAGTGTTGGTGGAAACGCATTCCCACTCCTTCCATTCTCCCGGACTCAGGAGCCTTGCCTTACGCCTTATGATTCATCCGCGGAAAAGAATACTCCCCGCGATAATTGGAAGCATTATAATGCGGATATTTCTCAGGGCAGGCCGGATTCTCCACTGCGTCATCCTGTGTGTAAATGAACATCCGCTTTTCATCCCACAGGACGATCTCATCCCGGCAGTCTCCGGTCAAGTCGATGACCTCGGCACAAAGTTCCGGATGGCCGTCCATGGGGAACCGGACCACCAAACGGTTATGGCCGTCGATCATTCCGCCTCGTTTTAACGAACCGTTCAGCAAGATCAAATCCCGGCCGTCACCGGTCCAGTTCACCGGGGTAATGATATTGCCGTTGGTCTCCATCTCCTCTTTCCAAAGGAGTTTGCCATGGCAGTCATAGAGATGGATAATCCCCTGATTGCCCCAGTACGTGACCACGCATATTTCCAAACCGGGCAATTCCGGCCGATAATTGCCGACACTGATCCGCTGGGCATGGCCGATAATATCTTTCACCAATATGTTGCCTTGCAAATCCGCAAGCATAAACCCTTCCGAACCGGAGACGATACCGATGAGTTCATCCCGTTCCGGATCGATCTTCCCGATGACGATTTCGTCGGTGTGGTCGGTCTCCACCGGCAGGGACCAGATCATTTGACCGTCCGCACTCACCAGATCATAACCGACAAACATCTCTTCCCGGCCGTCTCCGTTAACATCCTTGGTAAATGCGAAATGGCCGCTGCTCACCCGGGCTTTATACGTCCACAGAAACTCCAAATCTTTGTTGAAAGCCCACAACTGATTGTAACGGTCTTTGATTAAAATATCGGTGGGCCGTCCCACGCCGGTAAAATCGCACATCCGGATAGAATCCACATTCAACCGGTCGAAAGGGTAATCCGGCCGCTCCATCTTCGGCGTATGGGCCCACTTTTTCACTTTGCCGGTGGCCCCCTCCAAAATCATCAGCTTGAAATCCCTGGCCATGATCACTTCATCACGGCCATCCCCGTCAATATCGCATACTTGAAACGGAAGATCAGCCGTTAAAAAGGCATGTTCCGGATTGGGCTCCCCGATCTGCCAAAGAACACGCCCGTCCAAATCAATGGCAGTTAAACAACTGATCTGGGCGTGGGCATCCCGGTGAATCCTCCGTTGGCATTGGGCAATCACGATATGCCAATCTTTGCCTCCGGTCAAGTGGCCGAAACGGATATTGCGACCGGCCCCAAAATCCTTCAAATTAATCGTCTTCCAAAGCAGCGGCTGGGGATATTTGGCTTGTTCCGACGCTTCCTCCAGCATCCGCCGTCTTTTCCTGGCCACGGTCTCCCGGTAACTGCGGAGATCGCCTACCACCTCGATATCCCCAAATTGCGCCGGTGCCAGCGTGCCAATGGCGATTTTCCCCCGGGAATAGGTATCATCCTCCACTTCAAACTGTTTCACGCCGTTCACCCGGCACTCGATGGTCGTTCCCCGGCAGATAGCCTGAAAATGATAGGTTTCATCAGCAGTATAAGGATAATCCGTTGCCGCCAAAACCGTAATCCCGGCCGGATTCCGCTTAAACAATTCCAGCCGGCCCTGATTGAAACAGAGCATATAATAACTGAGGCTGTCCTGGTACCGGAAGATTAACCCGGCTGTACTGGACGTCAATAAAAGCCGGATCCGACAGGAGACCCGATAATCCGACCACTCCGCATCCCCGGTCGCCAAAATGATCATTGCATCCAGACCTTTTTTCACAGCCGTGGAATACTCGATAAATTTCCGGCCGTCCTGCTCCATGATCATCCAGGTTTTAACGCCGCCGGAACCCATGATCGGGGTCGGATCAAACCATTGGCCTGCATACCCCGGATTCACCCGATAGTGGTATTCTCCCATGGCCCCCAAAAAAGGCTCGAAAGGATAGTCTCCCACTTTAAAACTGGAAAAATCATCACGAAACAAAAGAATTTCGTCCACGGATATCCCTCCTTTTCCTTCCACGTTATTCGGTATTATTCGCCGTTTCCCTGCCAAGATCGAAATCAGGCCGGACAAAGCCGGCCTGATTGCAACTGTTTAAAATCCGGAATCACTTATTTTTTATTTTTATGGAATACCTTGTCATACTCCGCTTGGGCTTTTTCGATGGAAACCGCCCATTCGTCCAGGAATTTTTCCACCGACCGTTTTCCAAGCAACACTTCTTGGAAAGCCGGTTCCAACCGCGTCAAGATCGCATTATAATCGGGCAAATGCTGTGGATTTTTCAAAGTTACCGATTTGGGATCGGCAAAAACTTCGCCCATCAATCTCAAATGCTGAGCCTGGGCAACCCAGGATTCTTTCATCACATCCAGCCTGGTCGGCAACTGGCCAATCATCCGATTCCAATAGCTCTGGCTTTCCGCCGAGGACAGGAAATGCACCAGTTTCCAGCTTTCCGCCGGATATTTGGTCCCTTTGTAAATAACATACCCTTTTAAAGCGGTAATCGCCGTCCGTTTTCCCAGTTTGCCTACAGGGAAGGCCGCCGCCGCGAATTTGCCCGGACCCAGGGTTTGCATATGCTCTCCGTAGGATCCGATATTATGCATGATCATGGCGGCGATGCCGTTGTCAAAGTTGGCGACCATTTCTTTGTACCCATTGGTAATATCGCTTTCCGGCGTGTATTTCCCGTAAATCGCGACAAATCTCTTTAAAAATTCAACATGCAAGGGATGATTAATGGTGCATTTGCCGTTTTTATCAAAGTACTCGGTCAGACCGGAATAAGCATACAACAACATTTCCAAATTATTGACGCTGCCGGAACCGCCCCGGATCGAATATCCGTAACGGTTTTTGCTTTTATCGGTCATCTTGGCAATGACATTGAAAAATTCATCCCAAGTTTCCGGAGGCCTTAAACCGGCCTCTTTGAACCAATCCGGCCGATACCAGAAAAGATTGGCATTAAACGTATTGGGCAATTCGTACAATTTTTTGTCGGGCACCAGATCGCGGATGGCCTGGATATGAACCGGCGCAAACTGCTTCCTGTCCGGCGCCTTCTCAAAATAGGGATCCAACGGCAAAATGGACCCGTTCAATGCAAATTCCGCCACCCAGTTGGTGGATACGCCGCTGACATCCGGAGTACTGTTAGCGGCGATGGCCACATCGATCTTTTGCTTCGCCGAACTCCATGGAAGCCCGACATATTCCACCTCGATCGATGGGTTGGCTTTGTTGAACCGTGCGATTAACTCCTGCAAATACGGGGTTCGGTTAGGACCTGCATTCTCATCCCAAAACGTCAATTTGATTTTTTGTGGGGCACCAAAAGTAGCCGAGGCTCCGATCATTAACAGACAGACCAGTAAAATCCCTGTTTTTTTCAACATGGACATCTGATTTTTCCTCCCTCCTTTGATGTTGCCGCCGCTTGACGTCGTTACTGTTTCCATTTTCCTCCATTTTTTACCCATTTTTAATTAAAAATTTTAATGAATATGTTTAATTTTTTATCACATTCAACATACTACCGTTTTCTGAACTCCGAAGGGGAATAGCCGGTAAATTTCTTGAAACACACGCTGAAATACTGCGGATTACTGAAGCCGACCCGCTCGGCGACTTCATAGGTTTTCAAATCGGAATTCCGCAACATCTCCATCGCCCGTTTCATCCGGATTTCATTGAGATAATCTGAGAAATTGATATTCCGCTCTTTCTTAAAGACGATGCTCAGATACACCGGGCTGACGTGCACCGCCTGGGCCACCTCGGACAAAGACAACGTCTCATCGGAATAATGGGTCTCCATATAGCGGATAGCCTCCGCAATCAATCCCGCAGCGCCGGACTGGCGTTTCCGGTTGATGGCTTCCGTAAGTTCGGTGATGATGGCCCGGACGGTGGCAAAGATCTCCGCCACCGTCTCCCCTTCCTGGATTTGACGGCATCGTTCCGCAAATTGAAAGTTCAGCGCCGAGCCGTCGGCTTCTCCCCCCAATTCCGCCCCTTGATAGGCGATCATCGCCAATTGGATGCCGACGAGGCGCGCCGTCATCAGCGTCACGAACCCCCGGCCCAGTATTTCCTTTTCCAATGCGGACACAATCGTCAGTGCTTCATCGGTTAAACCGGTTTTAACCTTAATCGCCAAGCTGGCATCGATCTCCGGAAGTCCCATGGTTTCTTCGGTCGGAACCCCGATATCGGCGCTGTTTAAAATCTGATTCTTCCCAAAAATATGCCTGAATTCGGTAGCCGCCTTTGCCCCCCGGTATGAACTGCCGATCTGGATTAATCCTGTCACCGGTTTGCCGATTCCCATCGTGACACTGAGGCCGTATTGCTGATTGATGATGTCTTTCATGGCACCGGCCAGCTCAAGGACTTGTTCCGTCAAGATTTCCATGCCGCCGTCGCCGCCGATGAGCAGCACCAGTTCGTCACCGCCCCGCGTCAAGACGGCACCGGACCGGCCGGCAAGAAACCGGTTGCAAAGATCGGACAGGTTAAGTTTTAACACC
>JAKOSX010000161.1 GCA_029776595.1 Bacillota bacterium
CCAAAGGACAATACTTATTACATAAGGAGCATCCGATGCACTTTTCTTGATAAATATATGGTTTGAATTCCTTATTTTTTATATATTCTATCGCAATGGCATTGGTTGGGCACACAACTTTGCAAATGCCGCATCCAATACACAGCCCTCGTTTTAAGGTAGACTGTTTAATTGTCATCCCCAACTATATCACTCCATTAACAGGTACTGACAAAATTCAATCAATCTCACATTCATTCTTATCGGCAATTCGCCTAACTTTTGTTACAGGAATTTTCCGGACAACCCTAGCCAGGCCTTTATTTACGTACTCATTTCAGAAAACCAAAAAGACCTTGTATTTCACAAGGTCCCTTCAATCATTCCAATTCCCCGGCGACTCAACTCCACCAACCGCCGCGGATCCCCCATTAATTGCTGCAACGCATCAGTTATTCTTTCCACGCTGACTTGATCATGCTGGCCTAAATAAACAACGACCCCGGCCTCAGCCAGTGCTTTTACCGTCTCCACCTGATTTTCGGCCACCGCGATCACAAGCGACGGCAAGCCCAAAAAACACCGCTCCCAGATGGCCGTACCTCCGGCTCCGATGGCCAGATCCGCACCGGCCATCAATTCTGCCATATTGTCCACTTGGTAATGGAAAAGCGCGGAAGACAGCCGGTTGCAGAACCGTTCAATCTCAGCCCGATGGGGATTGGAGACGCCCACCACCACGTCCACGGACAGATCCGGGCGGTTCAGCCGTTCCACGGCGCGCAAAGCCTTCATCGTCTCCTGGGTCGGGTCGCTTCCTCCGAAAAAGATAAACAGGTGCCGGACCACACCATCCCGCACCTTTAATTTTTTTCGGGCATGATAAAACTCCTCTCGCAACAGCGCATATTTTGGCCCCAGCTTCAAGCGGCAATGAGGCGGGACCAAGCCCTGATAACGCCCTTCCATGTTTTTATAGTAGTTTTGATCCAATAAAATATCGCAATCATGGGGCCGGTTCGCCAAGTCGTCGATGACCATGATTTTCCGGACCATCGGCCGCAACGCCCTTTCCCACTTTTCATCCAGGGCATAGTGGTCAACCACCAGTAAAATATCTTCGGTATCCAGTTGCAGTCCCTCAATGCATTTTCCGGTCTCAGCCGCATCTTCCTGCCATACTTCGGCCGCCAACTGCAACTCGGATTGGGACGAGGCGCCATGAAGGGCAGGCAAAAGCGATACCGGATACTCTTTTTCCCGGATATGCGCAGCCATATTGCCGGGCCAATCCCGGGTCACGAAAAAGACCTTCTTTCCTTGCTTCGAAAGCTTCCCTGCCAGCGTGAGGCAACGCATGACATGCCCCGTCCCGATGGACAATGATGCGTCAACCCGTATAACCACATTTTTCATTGATCCCAACCCGTTATTTCACCACTTTCTGCCTTACATCCGCATTCAATCGGGCCCACTCCGGATGCCGGGCCATCAATTCCAGGCAATCTTCCAGCGTAAATTGGGGCTTCTCGGGATATAACGCCATGATCATCCGTTCAATCAAATGAAAATCTTCCGGAGTATCCACGGTCCACCGGTAATGGCTCTCGTCCCGGTGATATGGCAAATTTTTGATTCGGTACCGTTCCGGCCGACGTTTGATAAAGATAGTCACATGCTCCCGCTCCGGCTGGTCTTCAGCCTCTAAAAAGGCTTCTTTCAAGGCTTTATAGGAAAAAACCTCCGTGTCCATCCCCCGAGGATAAGTCAATTCCGGAAAAGTATTGGAAACATAATCGTATTGGTCTCGATGGGTCAAATAA
>JAKOSX010000162.1 GCA_029776595.1 Bacillota bacterium
CACTGACCGCCATATAAAAACTTTCACCATTCACCCGATATCGCAGCACGCCGGTATCAAGAACGGTCATTAACCGGATATGCCCGGGTAAAATCCCGATCATTCCTTTGACGGTCGGCGCCACCACATAGTCAACTTCCTGTTCAAGCTCGATCCGGGTCGGTGTCACCACCACCAATTTTAATTTGGTCGGCCTGGAAGTCCGTTCATTTTTTTGCGGCACCCTTCGTCTCCTCCTGAATCTTGGCTGCCTTGGCCACCGCTTCATCGATGGATCCTACCATAAAAAAGGCCTCTTCAGGCAGCTGATCGTGTTTGCCTTCCAATATTTCTTTAAAACTGCGAATCGTGTCAGCCAAAGGAACATAGCGGCCGGGAATCCCGGTGAAATTTTCAGCCACAAAAAACGGTTGCGACAAAAACCGTTGCAGTCTCCGGGCCCGGGCCACAACCACCTTATCTTCGTCACTTAATTCATCCATACCCAAGATGGCGATGATATCCTGCAATTCTTTGTAACGCTGCAATGTCTCCTGGACTCCCCGGGCCACCCGGTAGTGCTCTTCTCCGACAATCGCCGGAGATATCATCCGGGACGTAGACGCCAACGGGTCAACGGCCGGATAAATTCCCAACTCGGCAATGCTCCGTTCCAGATTGGTGGTAGCATCCAAATGGGTAAACGTGGTCGCCGGTGCCGGATCCGTATAATCGTCAGCTGGCACATAAACTGCCTGAATCGAAGTGATGGAACCATTTTGGTTGGATGTGATCCGCTCCTGCAATGCCCCAATATCATTGGCCAAGGTCGGCTGATAACCGACTTCCGACGGCATCCGACCCAAAAGAGCCGAAACCTCTGCTCCGGCTTGAACAAATCTGAAAATATTATCGATGAACAGCAACACATCCTGATGTTCCTGATCCCGGAAATATTCCGCCATGGTTAACCCGGTCAACGCTACCCGTAGCCGGGCCCCGGGAGGCTCATTCATTTGGCCGAAGACCAATGCCGTCTTCTCAATGACTCCGGACTGTTTCATCTCCAGCCACAGTTCATTCCCTTCGCGTGTCCGCTCGCCGACACCGGTAAACACGGAGAAGCCTCCGTGTTCGGTGGCGACATTCCGGATGAGTTCCATGATGAGCACGGTCTTCCCTACCCCTGCTCCGCCGAAAAGCCCGATCTTTCCTCCCCGGGGGTAGGGAGCCAACAGGTCAATCACTTTAATGCCGGTTTCCAAAATCTTTTGTTCAATATCCTGCTCCGCAAAGGTCGGCGCCTTACGGTGAATCGGCATCTTGGTCTTAGCCGTCACCGGCGGCCCACCGTCCACCACTTCGCCGAGAACATTAAAAATGCGGCCTAACGTCTCACGGCCCACCGGCACCTCAATCGGCTTATTGTCAGTCCACGCTTCCATCCCTCGGGTTAAACCGTCGGTAGAACTCAGGGCCACGCACCGTACCCGGTTATTCCCCAGTTGATGCATGACTTCCGCCGTCACCGTACGCTTTTCCCGTTTAAACTCAAAATCGATCTTCACCGCAGCATGAATTGGCGGTACTTCTTCCGGTAAAAACTCCACATCTAAAACCGGACCGATAATTTGTACAATACGACCTTTTGCCATCACGGTCCCTCCAGTCGATTACTCCGTATCTGACGTCAACGCTTCGGCGCCACTGATGATCTCCGTAATTTCCTTGGTTATTTTCGCCTGGCGCAAACGGTTATACTCCAACTGATACTCCGCAATAATCTCCGCTGCATTATCGGCTGCCGCCGACATAGCGCTCATCCTTGACCCCAGCTCCCCGGCTTCGGTCTCCAGAAAAGCCCTGAAAATTTCGCTTTCAATATAACGGGGCAAAATTCCGTTCAACACCTGTCTGCGACCGGGCTCAAAAATAAACAGGCCGCTTTCCTCTTTGCGATGAGCCTGCGTCGGATCAATGGGTAACAATTGAAAAGGCCGAGGCTTCTGGTTCATGGCCGAATAAAACTTGGCATAAAAAAGATAAATCACATCGAATTTCTCATCTATATAATTGGCGATTAACTCTTCGGCCATCGCCTGGGCATCCGCAAAGGATACGCCGGCCACGTTTTGCTCAAACCGTTTGTATACCGGATAGCCGCGCTGTATAAACCGCTGATAACCTTTTCGCCCGATAACATAGTAAGATACTTGGTGGCTTTTCAAGCCGTCTCCGAATTCCATAGCTTTATCGGCGATATTATTATGAAATCCGCCGGCCAACCCTTTGTCTCCGGTAAACACCACCACCAACACCCGGTTCAATTGGTGGTGCGGACGAAGGAGCACATTGAAAGACCAGGGGGTCAACGCCGCCAGATCCAGCGTCACTTCTGCCATTTTACGGGCATAGGGCCGAGCCGCTTCCAGACGGGCTTGGGCTTTCTTCAGCCGGGCGGCGGCTACCATCTTCATGGCTTTCGTAATATGCTCAATATTTCGAGTGCTGGCAATCCTCAGCTTGATATCGCGTATCGACGCCATCGTTCTCCGCCTTCCTCCGACTCATGTCGTCACCGTAAAACGTTCCCGATACCTACCGGCCAACCGATGTAACTCCTCGGTCAGCTCTTTAGTCAACATTTGACTCTCTTTGAGTTTTTGATAGAAGGCCTGCCCTTCAATCTGCATGAAATGGAGAAAATCTTTTTCAAAACGGCGGACATCGTTGACAGGCACGTCATCCAAATACCCGTTGGTCACCAGGAAGATCAACACGATCTGTTCATAGACGGACATGGGTTGGTATTGTTCCTGTTTCAACAATTCCACCGTGCGGAAACCGCGACTCAACCGGGCCTGGGTGGATTTATCCAACTCCGCACCAAACTGGGCAAAGGCTTCCAACTCCCGGAATTGGGCCAAATCCAAGCGCAAACGGCCGGCCACTTGCTTCATCGCTTTGATCTGGGCGTTTCCGCCAACCCGGGAAACAGACAAACCCACGTTAATGGCCGGACGGATGCCGCTGAAAAATAGCTCGCTGCTTAAAATGATTTGGCCGTCGGTGATAGAGATAATATTGGTGGGAATATAGGCTGAAACATCACCGGCCTGGGTTTCAACGATAGGAAGCGCCGTCAGCGAACCTCCGCCGTAAGCGGCATTCAATTTTGCAGAACGTTCCAACAACCGGGAATGGAGATAGAAAACATCGCCGGGATAGGCTTCCCGCCCGGGAGGTCTTCTCAACAACAGGGACATGGTCCGGTAAGCCACGGCATGCTTGGAAAGATCATCATAGACGATCAGTACGTCCTTGCCTTGGTCCATAAAGTATTCGCCCATGGCGCATCCGGCAAAAGGAGCCAAATACTGCAAAGAAGCCGCTTCATTGGCCGTTGCCGCCACCACGATCGAATATAACATGGCGCCTTTGGACTCCAACATGCGGACGACCTGGGCCAATGTGGACGTTTTTTGGCCGATGCATACATAGATACAGATGACGCCGGTATGGCTTTGATTGAGGATAGTGTCGATGGCAATGGCCGTCTTGCCCGTTTGCCGGTCTCCGATGATCAGTTCCCTCTGGCCTCTTCCGATGGGAATCATGGCATCGATCGCCTTAATCCCGGTTTGCAACGGGACTTTCACCGGTTCACGGGCAGCAATACCCGGAGCTTCCCGTTCCACCGGCCGAAACTCACTGGTCAGGATGGGACCCTTCCCGTCAATGGGTTGCCCCAAAGCATTGACAACCCGCCCGATCAAGGCCTCGCCTACCGGAACCTCAACCACCCGTTTCGTCCGGTAAACCAAGTCCCCTTCTTTGATGAGGGTCTCATCCCCCAATAATACGCAGCCCACATTATCCTCTTCCAGGTTAAGGGCTAACCCGTAAACTTCATTGGGGAACGTGACAAGTTCGCCCATCATCACATCCCGCAGGCCGTACACACGGGCGATACCGTCACCCACTTCCAATACGGTACCGGTTTCCTTCGCCTCAATATCTAAATGATATTTATCGATCTGTTCTCTTAAAACTGCAATCACATCATCAGTCAACAATCGCATGGTCTTATCCTCAACTTTGCCCCGTCGCCAATAATAATTTATGGCGCAGATTTTCCAATTGGCCGGCCAATGAACCGTCATAAAGTTTATCGCCGCGCATCACGATAAGGCCTCCCATCACTTCCGGATTCACCCGGTATTTAAGAAACAGCCGGGTTTCCCAGAGAGCTTCCAACCTCGCTTTGAGCTGTTCGCGTTCGGCTTCTGTCAACGGTTCCGCCGTGATAACGGTAATAATTTCATATCCGGCGGCTTCGATGCCGTAGTCGACCACTTTTGCCAGGATGTTTGATAACAGACCGCCGTAACCGCGGTCAATGATGAGATTCAAAAAATTTATAAACTCCTGGGGACAATCCTCCGGAAGCAATTTTTGAAGAAATTCCCGTTTGATGGTCCCGTTGACCCGAGGGCTCTCCAAAAAAAGCTTAACCTCTTCCATAGCCAAATGGTCGACAAGGGATTCGGCACATTCCCGGACCCGGTTCAAACTGCCTTTGGAAGATGCCAGCTGAACCATTGCCAATGCATAATTATGCACCACCGGAGACATCATGCTGTTTGTCTCCTTTCGCGATCTCTTCCACGGCACGGCGTATTAAATCCCCATTAATCTGAGGAGACATATGGCTACTGATTAACTTTTGGACCGCGGCCAATGCCAGATTTACCGCTTCCTCCCGCATTTGCTCCCTGGCATTCTGCTTGGCCCGCTCGATTTCCTGGACGGCCCGTTTACGAAGTTCATCCAATTCACGACGGGTTTGATCCGTCAGTTCCTGTGAAAGCCGTTCCGCTTCCAGACGGGCCTTTTCAACGATTTCATAGGCTTCCACATGGGCCTCCTCCAAAGCGATTTGCGCCTCTTTATGGAGGCGTTCCGCCAATTCTTTGGATTGACTGGCCTCATTTAAATCATTGATGATCTTTTGCCGACGCTGTTCCAAAATACCCTGAATAGGCCGGTAAAGGAGGCGGACCAATACAAACATGAGGATGATGAAGTTAATCATCATCGCGATAAAAGTTCCCGAGTGAAATTCAATTCCCATCCAACACACCTCCCGCCGTTCAGCCGTTCAAGGGGTTAACCAAGACGGCCCGTCATTTACCTTAACCGTCCTAACAGTATAAAGGCAATAACGATGGCAATAATCGGAATGGATTCAACCAAGCCGATCCCGATCAGCATCGCCCGGAACAGCCCGTCTTCCACTTCCGGTTGCCTTGCAATGCTCTCCAGAGCCGTTGCAACCACTTTCGAGTC
>JAKOSX010000163.1 GCA_029776595.1 Bacillota bacterium
GATAGACAAGCAAATTTCAGGCAGCCAAAATATCGCCGCGGGTAAGATACAATGCTGGTACTAGGAATTTGTTCCTTTATTTTATCGGCATATCTGTTATACCTGTTATCCCGTTTCAAAATATACTTTTTCTTTTATACACGCCAATCCCTGCTGGCTGTCATGGGATCTTTTTCAGACGGACGGGCTCTGGCGGAAGAATCCTATTATCAATTGCATCACATCCCCCCAGCGTTTCTTTTTAAGCACATTGAAAAACATTTCTTCCGTATCCACTGGAATCCGTCAAGTATCCGTTTTCTGATATATTCCGGTTTTATCCCGTATTATTTGCAACAAAAGAAAGCCGACCCGTTGATCATCGGTTGTCTATGGGACGTTGCTCCCGACTTTTGCAGTGGGTTTATCCGGTCAGTTTATCCGGAATTGCCTGTCAAGTCTCAAAGCAATCTCCTCTTGACGCTCATCCCCAAGGGTTCTTCGCTTTCCATGGAATTGCTTTATCTCTTTGTTCGTCACCATACCGTGCCGGCCTTTGCCAAACATCTGATCCGTCAATGGAAACCCGAATCCTTCATCCTTTGGTTCGAAAGCAAAATTCACCGTCCCGATTTCAGCTATGTATTCTTCTCGCTCTTACCTCTGATGGAGCCGGCAGAAAGCGTCCCACCGTTGATTCGTCTGCTGCCCCGGTTCAATGCCAGTCACAAACTGTTATTAATGGACTGTATCGCAGCATCATCCAGTTTGGAATGGTTGCCGATATTAAATATTCTTTCCGAAGATGAACCATTAATCCGTGCCAAAGCTGCAGCTACGCGAAAGGAGTTGCTCGACCGTGCCCAGAATCGCAGCCATCGTCCCAGCCTTCAACGAAGAGAAGACGCTTGGAAATACATTGAACAGTTTGCTCCATATCTTCTCCCCTGAAGATATTTATGTCATCAGCGACGGTTCCACCGACCGGACCGCCGCCAAAGCCCGGGAATACACCGAAAACGTCCTGGATGAAGCTCAAAACCGTGGCAAGATGAGATCCCTCAATTATTTGATCCAAACCTTCTCTCTGACCGACCGTTATGACTATATCCTGTTTTTGGACGGCGGACACGACCATCGCCTTTGATTTTTTGGAACATGTCATTCCCCAGTTCACCGAGGATACCGCCTGTATCGTCGGGCAGATTGTCAGCAAAAACCATAACTTTTTAACTTTTTACCGTAAAATTGAATACTTTATCGGCCAGGAAATATATAAAAAGTCCCAATCCAGTCTGGGTATTATCACCGTTGCCCCGGGTTGCAGCAGCATTTTCAGTAGCCGCTGTCTTAAGCAAATGGATTTTACCAATCCGACCCTGGCTGAAGATTTAGATATGACCATTCAGATCTATCGAAAGAATTTATGGAAAATCAAATATTGCAGCCAGGCGTTGGTTTATACACAAGACCCGGCCACCTTCAAAGATTTTTACAATCAAATCAAACGATGGCATTGCGGCTGGTTTCAATGTCTGAAACGTTATCGGGTTCCCTTCGGATGGACCCGTTTTGACTTCGAAGCCCTATATCTTACATCCGAGGGAGTTATTTATGGTTTGTTCACCTTAGCGTTACCATGGTTCATTTATAAATATCCTTCCCTTACCCTCATGGGAATCCTGGCGGACTTCAGCATCTTTTTCCTGTTCACACTGTATATTTCCCATCGAAATAAAATCTATCGGTATCTCCCGTTGATTCCGCTCTATTATGTTCTAAAGATATTACAAAGCATCATATATATCAGATGTCTATGCTTCAGTCAGAATCATTTATGGAGAAAGGTGAGGAGATATTAAATGTACGGATTACCTTATACCGGCCATAGTTTTTTGGCCCATCTGATTGTCATCTTGGTCGCACAAATCAGAAATATCTATTCATTTTTCAAATCGGGAATCCTAAGCCATTGTAATCAAAGATGAAACGCATCGCCTGGTTTATCAGCGTTTTTCTAGGGTTGTCATTATTGTATCCGTGGGCAACCCATCTTTTTAACCATTGGATTCAACTCCACTCCGCCATACCGTCAGAAGAGCTTACACCTGCACCACCGGTTTCACCGGCAGTATCCTCTCATTCCATGATGGTTCAGGATATTCCGGCGGAACCGGCCGTTGAAAAACCGCCCATGGCCAATTCCCACAAAGTACCTCCGCAACCCCGAAAAGACCTGACCCGACCGGCAATGCCGCCATCAACCCCCACTTCTCCCGGGCTGCAACAGCCTCCAAAACCCATACATATATTGGAGATACCGGCCTTGGGAATCAAACGGGCGATCTATGAAGACGCCAGCCCGGCCAATTTAAGACGCGGCCCCAGTCACATGCGGGAATCCGCAGCCTATGGCGAACCTGGCATCTGTCTGATTGCCGGACATCGCACCACGTACGGCGCTCCGTTTCGTCAGGTAGACCGGTTAGTCCCTGGAGATGTCATTCGCATTCACAGCCCGAATGGTACTTATGAATACATCGTCCAGGATCATTTGGTCGTCAATGCCAACTACAAAACCGATTTTCAGTCTGACACTCAGGAATTATATCTGTCCACCTGCCACCCGCCCCACTCCGCCAAACAGCGGCTGCTAATTCGATGCCGTCTCCGCCAAGACTTTTAGCCGGACATCGCCCGTGTTACAGAAACTTGGGATCCAGATCCCCAAAGGTGGTTCGGGTCGGATACTCACGGAACATTTGAATGCCATATTCATAAGCAGCCGAATGGAGTAAGATCAATCGCCGTCGTTGGTCTTTCTCCATCCATTTTTTTAACGGTTCATAATCTTCCCGATTATAAATTCTAGCGGCAATGACATTGGCGCCAATTTGTTCCGCTTTAGCCACCAACAAACCGGTTTCTCCCACCGCTGCCGTCACTTCCGTTACATGAAGCGCAATTTGATACGTCCTTTGCAAAGCCCGTAGATATCGGGACGGCGCATCGCAATACTGATCCGGATACATCTTATCCGTATATTGGGCAATGATCGGCTCTTTCAGATCGAAAAGCACCGGCTGTCCGCCGATAACCGCCCCATCACCGTTTTTCCAAACAGGCGCGCTTCCCAGAATGGGCGTTGTTATTCCGTAGCGGTGTTTATAACCCATCAATGTATGGGTAAACCGATCACAAGGAGCATAACAGGCGATTCCTTTCCGGGCCAAAAATAAGGCGGCATTGGCTTTATCCGGACTGTCCATACAAGCAATAGCCAACCGAAGCGGACGACGCCTGTGTATTGCCAGCGCCGGAGCGACCACGGCATTAAATCCATGGGTGTCCGGGATAACCGCCGTCTCCTCATCGCCATTACGATGGAACGTTACCGTCGGATAATCGATCTTGTCCTGAAAAATCATGAACGGATAGTTGCCTTCCCCATCCGAGCCGTAATACAACCCGTCAGCCTTTTTAACGGCCAGGCCCGGTGTCAATGGCATAACATCCACACCGGCCCATTGCATTAATTCTGCGGCCCGGGCCCCTTCCATATAAGGAACCAATTCTTGTTCCCCGTTGGGGATCCGGTTGGGCGGGACCCGAATATCAAACCGTGAGTCTTTCCAAAAAATATCCCGAACGCCGCGGTCAACCTGGATTCTCACCAAAGACCGCTCGCTCCATTTCAGATCCAACCGGGACAATCCGAGCACCATATAAGTTGCATCCCTCACAGTTAAGCCGGCCGGTTCGGCCGAAATCATAGCCGGTTCTGCCCCGAATCCCACCAGACCTACCAGGCATAATAAAAGACAGCCTGCCATCCGCACCCGGACCGATATTCGTCCCATATTGCCATGCATCTTTCTCACCTCCCTAATGCATATGTCCAAGCCATCGCAGATATTCATCCTGTGAAATATCCCATTAAAAAGGGTTTTTTTAATATTTATGGAATTGATCCGAGGAAATAATCATTTATAAGGCAGGTAAATGAAGATGATCGACACCGAAAATTATGGATTTCCGCCTGAACTGGCCCAGTCGATGCGGGAGCAAAAAATCGATCTTCGCTTAACCCGTAAAATTTTGGATAAATACAATCAGGGCGCCTATGATCATATCAAACCGGTTGAAGTTTCCGAAATTCCTAAAGTTGACGGAAAAACCATCATCGACGTCACCCGAAACCCATCCTTAACGATGGATGTGGAAACAGCCCGGAAAAACCTGGCCCGTTTGGGACTGGAAGTCGACGTGAAACAGTTTGCCGTCGTCTCCGGTTCCACAGCCACTTTTAACCGAAAAGGTCTGGCCACTTTAGGCATATTGTTATACCCTTACCTGGCTTATGGTATCTTAAACGGCGGCTCAGCCAGCAGTTACTTTGATCGTAAAAAGAACAAATCTTTTAATCCGGTACTGTATCGCATTTGCTTTAACGAATCGGAAACGCTGAAACAATCAGCCCCCGAAAAAGCCAAAGGCCTGGCTCCGGCATTTATCAATCCGGACGGTACCCCCGGCCCTTCCTTTATTGAGCTGAAGATGCGTTCATTGTTGATTGAGACCTTGCGTTACCAATGGCAGACCGGAACCAGAATTCCGGCACTGGCCCCGCTTTACCAAATGACCAGCGTCCATAATGACACAGCCATCCAAACCGCCTATAAAGCTTATCGTTCCAGCCTGTATCTGCAACCGCTGATCGAAGCGACCGGCACCGATATTACCCAGACCATGACCGGTGTCCAACCCATGCTGGCAGCATTCACCCATAGCAAATTTGGGCGTCCCAAACGGATCTTTGACGAAGCTTGGGGCAAGCCCAACCAGGTTTTACCGATGCCGGGCGGCCACGGCCAAAATTTCGAAATTCTTAAAGATATATACCGAAGTCTGCTCAATCAAGGCAAACGCTACATATATCTCGGCAATGTGGACAACCTTGGATATACGGTGGATCCGGTATGTCTGGCCTTGATTGCCCTCCAACACAAGCAGGCCGGTTTTGAATTTTCGTTCCGGACTGCAGTGGATATCAAAGGCGGCATCCTCATTCGCGACCAGTATAATCGGCTCAACTGCGCTGATATCGGGCCGGCCATCAGCCCCGACGAAGTATTGCGTGCTGAAAGCCTAGGCACGGATATTCTTTTCAACTGCGCTACCGGCCTTTTCGATCTGGAATATCTGGTGACGAACCTTGACCGGATCATCGACAACCTTCCGGTCCGTATCTCCGATCAGGACAAAGATGCCGGCATGTATTCCCAAGCTGAACAGGTAACCTGGGAAGTCATCAGCCTGTTGGATGATTTCCTGATTTTCGGTGTCAACAAATACGAACGGTTCCTAGCCGCCAAATTGGTTCTTGAAAATCTGATGGCCAGCGGCATCGGCCTGGATCATCCGGATTATCCCACCTCCGACGATCCCAAAACCGACCTTAAGGCCATTGCTTTGCAACTGAACCGGGGCTTGGAAAACCGGCTGGAATCAGTCTACGGCATGAAAAAATCCGGTAAACGCTGGATCCCTTTGACCCCTGAAGAATTGTTGGAACAGTTTAGACACGGATTCTAACATTAAGCGCACGTTCACAGTTTGTAGTTCATAGTTCACAGTACACAGTAAAATTTTAGGTTTCAAGCGTGAAAAGAGTTTACAGTTGACAGTGTATCGTTCTTTCTTTATAGTACACAGCGCCAGCTTTATCCTGATATGAGGGCCTAGGTCTTGGGCCCTGGGTTCCGGGTTCTAGGTTATGGAAGGAACGCTAACGCGGTCCTACCTCAAATCAGTACCTAGCACCTATACGCACCCAGTCTTTATTACGGAGGTAGATGAAGATGCCCCTGAGTCCCAAAGAAATTGCCCAAATGATCGACCATACACTCTTAAAACCCGACGCAACCGAGGTTCAAATCGTCCAATTGTGCCAAGAAGCCGTCGCCCATCATTTTTGGTCGGTTTGCGTCAACCCCTTTTGGGTTCCCCGAGTCCGCCGGGAATTGGACGGAACGCCGGTCCGCATTTGCACGGTCATAGGCTTCCCTCTCGGCGCCACTTCCACCCGAGCCAAAGCCGCTGAGGCGGAACAGGCGATCCGGGACGGAGCCCATGAACTTGATATGGTCCTCAATGTGGGCGCCCTTAAGTCCCAAAATGTCCAGGCCGTCCTTGACGACATTCGAGCCGTAGTGGATATTGCCAAAGGCAAAGCGTTGGTTAAAGTGATTCTGGAAACCGGCCTGTTAACGGATGCCGAAAAAATAAAAGCCTGCCAACTCAGCATCGAAGCTGGTGCAGACTTTGTAAAAACATCCACTGGATTTGGCCCCGGCGGAGCCACCGTAGCCGACATTGCCCTCATGCGCCAAACCGTCGGCCCTCACATGGGGGTCAAAGCATCAGGCGGCGTCCGGGATTTTCAAACGGCCCTGGCTATGATCGACGCCGGCGCCACCCGGATCGGGACCAGTTCCGGCATTGCCATCCTCTCCGGAACCCCATCCGCATCAGAAACGTATTGAGACATTAACGTTTCCCCTTATCATAAGGCTCTCCGGCGGCTTTTGGCGCTTGAGACGATTTGGAAAACATCACTAAAACAATGAGGGTAATGACATACGGGAAGGTCTTCAACAAGATCCCCGGAATATTGGCAAACAACGGAACCGCTTGGGACACGTTGGCAATGGTACTGGCAAACCCGAAGAAGAAAGTGGCCCCCAGTACGCCCCAGGGCTTCCATTGGCCAAAGATCAAGGCGGCTATCGCCAAGAAACCGAGACCGGCCACTGTCCCGTTAAACTCCCCGGAATACGTGACCAGAATAATCGCTCCGCCCAAACCGGAAAATGCGCCGGAAATCATCACCGCAATGTACCGAATCCGATAGACATTGACCCCGGCCGAATCCGCAGCTTGAGGATGCTCTCCGCATGCCCTAAGCCGCAGCCCGAAGGCGGTTTTATACAACACGAACCATGAAAGGACCAAAATGGCCAAAACCAGCCAGGTGGTAGCATAGGTCTGGGTGAAAAACAATTTTCCGAGCACCGGAATATCGGAGAGCACCGGAACGGTCCGCCGCACCAGGCCGTGGACGATATGGATATTGCCGCTCCCCGTGATATTCCTGGCCAAATACACAGTAATCGCTCCGGCAATCATATTGATGGCCGTTCCGCTGATGACTTGATTGGCATGAAGGTTGATGCAGGCAAAGGCGTGCAACAATGAGAACAGCGCTCCGGCAACGGCTGCAGCCAACAGGCCGATCCACACCGCCGTTCCCGGCATGAACTTCTCCAAATTGACGATGGTGATAGCGCTGGAAAAGAGCCCAACCACCATCAGGCCTTCCAGCCCGATATTGACAACCCCGCTCCGTTCACTGAACAAGCCGCCCAGTGCCGTAATGAGCAGCGGGACGGTAAAGGCAATCGCATACGGAAAAACCTGCACAATGATTTCCCACATTATTTTGCACCTCGCAAATACTTCTTCAACCGATCCCAACTGCGTTCAATTAAGATACTGGTCGCCGCAAAATAGATGATGGTTGCGATGATGGAATCGGCAATCTCCGGCGGAATATTAGTCATCGCATTCATAAAGCCTTTGCCGGAATGCAACAGACCGAAGAAGACCGCCGCAAAAAACACTCCCCAAGGCGAATTGGCGCCGAGCAGCGAAACGGCAATCCCGTCAAACCCTTGGCTGGGCATCACTCCGATCTGAATATTAGAAGCATACCCAATATAAAATGCAGCGCCGCCTAAGCCTGCCAGAGCGCCGGAGATCATCATCGAAACGATAATGTTACGATTGGAACGGATTCCTGCATATTCAGCGGCATGACGGTTAAATCCCACCGCTTTCAACTCATACCCCAGCGTGGTCTTGTTCAAAATGAAGGTGATAATGATGACAGCCACTACGGCCAGAAAAAAGCCTAAATTGATATACGAACCGTTAAACATCTTGGTTAGCCAAGCCACTTTCAACGAAGCGGCTTCGCTGATCTTCCGGGATTCCGTCTCCAGATAAGGACCTTTAAAATAACCGGGCACCACATAATAGACGGTCCAGTAAGCGATCCAATTCATCATGATGGAAGAAACCACTTCGTGAACGTTAAATCGGGACTTGAGATATCCGGGAACGAACCCCCACAACGCTCCGGCCAGCAACGCTCCCAATACCGCCGTCGGGAGCAGAATCGCCTTCGGCCAGGCAAACGTAAGGCCAATGGCCGTGGCGCATAACCCCCCGGCCAGCATCTGGCCGGCAGCCCCGATATTGAACAATCCGGTACGAAACGCAAAAGCCACCGCCAAACCGGTGAAGATCAACGGCGTTGCCGTTGCCAATGTATTCCCCACCCGTTCAATGCTCATCAACCCGCCCCGGATTAAAAAGTAATACCCTTGGAACGGATTATTGCCCGTCAACAGCATCAAAAAGGATCCGGCGATCAAGCCCAATACGATGGCAACCAGCGCTAAAACATATTCCTTGTTCAACTCCATTTTCACCTGTCATCGCCTCTCTTTACCCCGGCCATCATCAGGCCGATTTCGTTTTCATCGGTCTCATCGGCCTGGACAATTCCGACCAATTCCCCGTTATTGATTACCGCAATCCGATCCGAAACGCTCAGGATCTCATCTAATTCGAGAGAAACCAGTAACACTGCCTTTCCTTTATCCCGTTGTTCCACCAACCGTTTATGGATATATTCGATGGCACCCACATCCAAGCCCCGGGTCGGTTGCACCGCGATGAGCAATTCGGGGTTCTGGGCCAATTCCCGCCCGACGATGGCCTTTTGCTGATTGCCTCCGGATAAAGAGCGGGCCACCGAAACCGCACCTTGTCCGGTCCGGACGTCAAATTCTTCGATGACGGATTGGGCATAACGCCGGATTTCATTTCGGTTGAGCAATCCCCCGCTGGAATAAGGAGGTTCATCATACACTTTCAATGCAATATTGTCTTCCAAGGAATAGTCCAAAATCAAGCCGTGCTTATGCCGATCCTCCGGAATATGGGCTATTCCCGCTTTAATCCGCTCTCGGATGGAAGCGCCGGTAATATCCTTCCCATTCAAAATGATCCTTCCGGATTCCGGCCGTCGTAAACCGGTTATTGCCTCCACCAGCTCAACCTGGCCGTTGCCGTCAACTCCGGCAATTCCGACGATCTCTCCGGCCCGGACTTCCAGGGAGAATTTTTTCAACCCCAATACCCTCCGGTTATTAAGCACCGACAGATTTTCCACGGAGAGAACCACCTTCCCCGGCCGGGCCGGAGCTTTGTCCACCTGAAAATTAACTTCCCGTCCAAC
>JAKOSX010000164.1 GCA_029776595.1 Bacillota bacterium
AAGTGCCTTTGACAGGTTTCGTGTTGTTTGGCTCCGCTCGAAACAGACGTATCTGTCCCTTACAAAACCTTCTAAAGACTTACCAGTCTTCATTACTGTTCAGTTTTCAAGGTTCATGCCGTGCGCCCCGTTCAGAGGCGACTTTTATATCCTATCACAAACCGTTCTCTATGTCAAGCTGGTATTTTTTTCTTCTTCCGCCAAGCTTTCCATGTTTTACGCCGGTCCGTGACAGCTTTTATATATTAGCACGGCTCTTTTTTCTTGTCAACAGGCTCAAAGAGGAAAAAATAAAACCCCGTAAGGGGTTGTGAAATTAATAAACTTGTTCAACGCTTTTGACTTCGGGAATCAATTGCTTTAAGTACCGTTCGATCCCGTTTTTCACCGTCATGGTTGACATCGGACAGCCCGAGCAGGCCCCTTTGAGACGAACTTGGACCACACCGTCAACCACATCAACCAATTCCACATCTCCGCCATCCGCTTGCAGGGACGGACGAATCTTCTCTAAAGCTTCAGAAACCTTTTCTTTCAATACCTGTCTCCTTCTTTCATTTCATTTTTTTCAATCTTAACAGATTTGCTCGGAATTGACAATGGCAATCATGTTAAATTAACAAAAGATAGCATCCGCATTTCCTGCATATTTTATGAATTCACAATCTGTTAAGAATTTTCCGCCGAACGGACGATATCTTTAATCTTCATTAACCGGGTAAGATTCCCCCGCTCATTCTCATCCAGTTTCATCACGATGAATTTAATCTTCTCCTGGAGTTGAGGAATCATCACATATTCCAAGGCATTCACCCGGCGACGGGTCCGTTCGATCTCTGCAGCCAAAAGTTCCACGGTTTTTTCAACTTCAGCCAATTCGATCAGGCTTTTCAAGCTATCCGATAATTTACGGATGGCCTGGTCCAGTTCGCCGGAGGTTTGTGCGAAACCATAAGGATAGATACCGCCTTTGTATTCCGGTTCCACCATTTGAAAAGCCGGTACTTGGATGCTCATCACATTTTTAACCGATGCCGTAATCTCCGCTTTCACTTTCGGAAAGGCAATGGCCCCTTCCAACGCTTCACGGGACATAACGGCCCGGGCCATCATAAACCCTTGCATCGAATCGGTCAAAGCTGATTCCACTTCCTGTCGAAGGCGACGGCTTTCATTGACCAGCTGCATGAAGTTCTTCATCAGCTCATCAAACTTATCTTTTAGCAGTTTATGGCCACGAACGGCTACTTTTAACCGCTTTTTCAAGCGAAGTAGCTCCATTCGGGTAGGGTTGACCCGTATTTCCATTGTATAACCTCCAGGCAGATACCGAGTAATCCGGTTCACCGGCTACCGTATCTTCAATTAGCCACTTCAGCACATCACTGCATCGCTGATATTAGGCTTCTTTCTGTTTAGGAAGATATTTTTCAATATATTCATCCCGAATCCGTTTGAGTTCGCTCCGGGGAATCAGGGACAACAGTTCCCAACCGAGTTCCAAGGTTTCCGTAATGGAACGGTCTTCATTTTCGCCTTGGCTGACATAACGGCGTTCAAACTCATCGGCAAAATGAGCAAATTTCTTGTCAATGTCCGACAAGGCCGCTTCACCCAAGATAACCGCTAAATCCTTGGCTTCTTTCCCGCGGGCATACGCTGCGAACAATTGGTTCATGGTATCCGCATGATCTTCCCGGGTCTTGCCTTTACCGATTCCCTTATCTTTCAACCGGGAAAGGGAAGGCAACACGTCAATCGGAGGCATAACACCTTTCCGGTACAGTTCACGGCTTAAGATAATCTGGCCTTCGGTAATATAACCGGTCAAATCGGGAATGGGATGGGTTTTATCATCTTCCGGCATGGTCAAAATGGGAATCTGGGTAATGGACCCTTTTCGTCCTTTGATCCTACCGGCCCGTTCATAAATGGTAGCCAAGTCCGTATACAAATATCCCGGATACCCCCGGCGGCCGGGGACCTCTTTACGGGCAACGGATATTTCACGCAACGCCTCAGCATAGTTGGTCATATCCGTCAGGATAACCAGCACGTGCATATCCAGATCATAAGCCAAATACTCGGCCACCGTCAAAGCCATCCGCGGTGTTGAAATCCGTTCGATGGCCGGGTCATTGGCCAGGTTCATGAAGAGAACCGCCCGTTCAATAGCACCGGTCGTTCGGAAATCCGAGATGAAATAGTCGGCTTCCTCGAAGGTAATACCCATGGCGCCGAAGACGACGGCAAATTTTTGAGAGCTTCCTAAAACTTTGGCTTGCCGCGCAATCTGCGCCGCCAACTGGGAATGAGGCAAACCGGAAGCCGAGAAAATGGGAAGCTTTTGCCCGCGGACCAGGGTATTCAGGCCGTCAATGGCTGAAATTCCGGTTTGGATAAATTCCGAAGGATAGTCCCGTGCATAAGGGTTAATCGGCGCACCGTTAATATCCAGGCTTTTTTCAGGAATGATCGGAGCCCCGTTATCCCGGGGACGTCCCATGCCATCAAAAACCCGGCCCAAAATATCGGGGGAAACGCCGACCTCAATACTTTTTCCGAGAAAACGGATCTTACTTTCTTTGAGGTTAATCCCTGAGGATCCTTCAAACAACTGAACTAACGCCTGATCTCCGTTAGCCTCCAACACGCGGCCCCGGCGGACTTCCCCGTTGCTTAAACGAATTTCAACCAGCTCATAATATTTAACATCCGTTACCTGATCGACCAACATCAACGGCCCAACCAGTTCTTTGGCCGTTTGATATTCTTTAAACATGATTACACCTCCCCACCGGTGACCTTGGCTTTCAACGTCCCGATTAATTCTTCGATTTTATCAGTTTCCTCTTCGCTGAGATACTTAATCCGTGCAATCTGTTCCCGGATCGGGTCGCTTAAAATCTTTTTCAGCGGAACGCCTTCGTCCATTTGAATCCGGGCCACTTTGTCGAAAGTCAAGATCGCCTGCAACATCAAATGTTGTTTCTTCAATGACGTATATGTATCCACCTCATGGAAGGCATTTTGATGCAGGTAATCTTCACGGATGGACCGGGCGGTTTCCAACGTCAACTGATCTTTGGCAGAGAGGGAGTCCACACCGACCAAACGGACAATCTCCTCGAGTTCAGCTTCTTCCTGAAGGATCCGCATAGCCTCGCTTCGGGCCTGGTTAAACTCTGGGCTGACCGTTTGGGCAAAATACTCCGCCAAACGATCGGTATATAATGAATAACTGTTCAACCAGTTAATCGCCGGGAAATGTCTCCGGTAGGCCAACGATGCATCCAAGCCCCAGAACACCTTGACAATCCGCAAGGTGGCCTGGGTCACCGGTTCGGACAAGTCACCACCCGGAGGAGATACGGCACCGACCGCAGTCAATGCTCCTACCCGGTTGTCACTGCCGAGACAAATCACACGACCGGCCCGTTCATAGAAATCAGCCAACCGGGATCCCAAATATGCAGGATAACCCTCTTCGCCCGGCATTTCTTCCAACCGACCGGAAATTTCCCGGAGCGCTTCCGCCCAGCGGGAAGTGGAATCTGCCATAATGGCGACGGAATATCCCATATCCCGGTAATACTCGGCAATGGTAATCCCCGTATAAATCGACGCTTCACGGGCAGCCACCGGCATGTCGGAAGTATTGGCCACCAGCACCGTCCGTTTCATCAATGCTTCTCCGGTGCGGGGGTCATGAAGTTCCGGGAATTCCATCAACACGTCGGTCATCTCATTGCCGCGTTCGCCACAACCGATATACACGATAATATCGGCATCGGCCCATTTGGCCAACTGATGCTGGACTACCGTCTTTCCGCTTCCAAAAGGTCCCGGTACACAAGCTGTACCCCCTTTCGCCAGCGGGAAGAAAGTATCGATGACCCTTTGTCCGGTGAACATCAATTCAAAGGGCGCTTGTTTTTCCTTGTATGGACGGCCTTGTCGGACCGGCCATTTTTGCATCATGGTAATATCCTTGACGCCTGACGTCGTTTCAACTCTGGCAATGGTTTCTTCTACCGTGAAGGAACCTTCTTTGATCTCGATAAGTTTCCCGGAAATCCCCGGAGGTATCATAATTTTGTGCGTCACAACGATGGTTTCCTGCACCGTTCCGATAATATCCCCGGGTTCCACCATCGTCCCTACCGCTACCGTCGGGACAAAATCCCACTTCCGTTCGCGATCCAAAGCAACCACATCCACTCCGCGGGTAATCCGGTCCCCGACCTTCTGTACCAGTACATCCAATGGACGTTGAATCCCATCATAAATCGCTTCGATTAGCCCCGGCCCCAATTCGACACTGAGGGGCGATCCGGTCAAATATACCGGTTCTCCCGGGCCCAATCCACTGGTTTCTTCATAAACCTGGATCGACGCTTTGTCGCCGCGAAGCTCAATAATCTCGCCGATCAACCGTTTGTCACTGACCCGAACCACTTCGTACATTTTGGCATCGGACATGCCTTCTGCGACGACCAGCGGCCCGGAGACTTTAATGATTCTGCCTTCAGCCATCTTCTTAACCCTCTCTTCTGTCAAGGTGAAGCATTAACTTCAACTATCTCATTAGCCTTTCATGCGTCATTCGATATTTAGCCTGATCCACTGAATTATTTGGACAGGATGTCCGCACCGACAGCCCGTTCGATAATCCGCCGGATTCTTGCCATGGCAAAACCCTGGCCTCCCTGAGTGCCGGGTATGTATACCACACTCGGCAAAGGAAGGGCGCCGTATTCAGCCATTAATCCTTCGACTTTTTCCGCCATCGATTCGGAGACGAAGATGATTCCGTATTCTTGGGAATTTATCAATTGTTCCAACAGTTTAACAGTAGTATCCCCGTCGGTTACCGGAAACGTTTCAATTCCCAAAGCCTTAAACCCCAGTACGATATCTTCTTCGCCGACTGCGGCAATTTTATGCGTAGGCACGTCGTAAACGCTCCTTTAACTTTATGATTGATACGTTATTGACTTTTCCCACCAAGATAATACGCAATGTTTTACATTCGATCTCTTTGGCGATAAGATAACCGACCAAAGGTTCGATTCCTAAAGAGATGTATTTCGCTTGGGCAATCATCCGGGTCAGATAATTGTCATACTCCCGTTCCAGCACGGTAAGGGATGATAACAGTTCCGCCCCCTCGACAGTCATAGGATGATATGGTGTATTTCCTAGCCAGGACAGAACTTTTTCATCCGGCTGATCCCAAAGATCCTGAAATTGGTCTAAGGTCAACTGTCCATGTTCGATGAAAAACCGTTGATATTCGTTAAACGGCAAGCCGATCAAACGCATCCGGACAAAGGTCCTCAAATTGGTCAGGTCGATCATGGCGATCCACCATTTGAGGAGCAATTCGGATATTCCCTCTTTCAGGAGACGGTATCCCATGCCAAAGTAGGCTTGATCCAGAATTCGGTCAATCTCCTGAACATCACCGGTTTCTTTATAAAGCCGACGGGCTTCAATAATCGCTTCAGCCAATTCCGAAGGAAACTCCCCGTAACGTTCGGTCGTTAGGGTTTCCACCAGCCAATCAGGAGCCCATCGCCCCAAACTTGACAATTTGTCAGCAGTCACAGACTGACTTTTCAGGATCTTCTTTATATTTTCAATATCATAGCGGTATATGAAAGCCATCAATTCCGGTGCATCTTCAGACAGACTCATGACCATCCGGATGACCCGGTTCAATTCCTGATTTAAAGCTTCTTCAAACTGGTGCGGGTTTTTTATATTGGCCAGCATTGCGCCGTATTCGGTTTCTCCCAAATAAGCCAATGCTTCGGAGAGCGTTGCCGCATTAGCCAGCCTTTCTATCTGGGCATTGTCGAGCAGTTTTGTCTCCAGCGACCGGATCCGCGCAACCGCATAAGTATAATTTCGCTCACGCATGCCCTCACCCTTTCCTGTCTTCAAAGAGATAACCGCCAATTTCCGGAATCAAGCTTTCTTCTTTCGCTTCGATTAAGGCTTCAAATGAACCGTTAATCGTATATCCGGGACCTATCAATTCAAAACCGCTTTCATAGATGGAAGGTTTGTCGGAAAGGACCAGTTGATATCCGCTTCCGCTCCGGGCAAGAATTTCATTGGCTGCTTTGACAACGGACGCCCATTCGGCGGTTGAACCGCTGACCCTCACTTCTCCGCCACCATGAAGGCCGGCTTCAGCCAGCTTTTCCGCAAAATACCGGATCCGTTTTTCAACAGGAAGATCACGTAACCCTTTTAAAGCTTGCCGAAAAGTTTCCCGGATCAGCCGGTGTTTGGTATCGAGAAGCCTCTTTTTGGCTTCCAATTCCAACCCAATGCGATGCCGCCTCTCTAAATCTTCCGCCTTTAAGCGATATTCCTCGGCAATGGCTTCCCGACGGCTTTTGGCCTTTTCCTCTGCTTCAGCTATAATGCGGGCAGATTCCTTTTCGGCCTCCTCGATAATGGCATCCGCTTCCTGCCGTGCCCGGTTAAGAATACTTTCTGTTAAGGCCCGTAAGTCACTCATTACAGGAACTCCTTTTATCTAATGTTATTGACTAAGAAGAACGAAATAACAAAGGCCAAAATTGCATAAGTTTCAACCATACCGGCATAAATAATACCTTTGGTGGATTCTTCCGGACGTTTTGCCAAGATACCCATACTGGCAACAACCACCCGGCTTTGCCACATACCGGAAAACCAACCCACTATACCTACAGGTAATCCGGCAACCAAGTACTGTAAACCTTGAGCCACAGTTAATTGATCAATTCCGGCTATCTTCATATACATCAACATTCCGATCACAAATCCGTAAATCCCCTGGGTACCGGGTAATGCAGCTAAAATTACTGATTTACCGAATTTATTAGGATCTTCAGTAACAACGCCTGCTGCTGCCTGCCCTGACAAACCTACCCCAAACGCTGAGCCATACCCCGCAAACAAAACCGCCACTGCAATTCCGGCATAGGCCAAATAAATTCCCCATTGTTCCATTTCTGATTAAGCCTCCCTTTCGTTGATTACGAATGTGTATTTTTGTTTATTTTCTAAAGGTGTAAACGGTTTCCCGCCACCTTCAAAAAACTTACCGAAAAACTCCAAATACTGAAGCCGACTGGAATGAACATAGGCCCCTAATAAGCTCAAGGCCAAATTAAGACAATGTCCAAAGAGAAACACCGTTGCACCCAAAAGCCAGCCCACTATCGGAATCCCTTCCACCAACATCCAGGCCAGTTGATTCATGATTCCGCCCATAACTCCTCCGGATAAACCCAGAGCCATTAAACGGGAATAGGATAAAATATCGCTGAAAAAT
>JAKOSX010000165.1 GCA_029776595.1 Bacillota bacterium
AATAAGTCTCGCATATTGGAACCCGGCGGCGGAGTGAATCCGGCGGAAAAGCGATGGAATTCCGCCAGCACCCGGGTGGATTCTTTGAGCTCCTCCGGGTAGCTGAAATCGGCTTGTCGCCCTTCGATCCAGTCGAACAAGGAAAAAGCATATCCGTGGCTGCTGACATAAGTTTCGCCGGAAAGGGTGGGGATCAGCGGAACCATACGGGAAAACCCGTGCAGCGTCAAATGCTGTACCGCTCCGTGGACAAATGTCAGGCGTTCCGGGATGAGCGGAGAAACTTTCAAATTTTTCGTTCCGTTGTCGGTTTCCACCCGAAAAACATCTTTAATCTTCTCCCAGCGGTAGGCGGTCAATCCCCAACGGCTCATTAAGGCCGGTACCTCCATGGACAATCTATCCATCCTCAAAAACCTCCGTATGATATTGATTTTTTGCTCCGGCTGCCGGTAACGGCATGGCCGGGAACCAGCGTTGCAATAGGTGAGCCCGCCGCGGTTCTTCGTCGAAAAGGTGCCAAAATTTCCGCTGGAAGTGTCCTTCGGTCCAGGAGAGTCTCTCTTCAAAACGTTGATTGCATAATCTCCAGAATGGTTGGGGGAAACAAAGCAAGATGCGGATCAGCGTTTTGGCGTCCTCCGTCAGCGGGCGTTCCCGGTGATATGCTTCGCAAATCAGCTCGAAGCAATCGTCCCGCCAATCATTGGCGGCCATCACCCGCCGGATGAAGGTGGCCAATTCGGACGGAAACCAATCCACCGCCGCCAATTCGTAATCAATTAATACCCATTGGCTGCCTTGAATGATGATATTGCGGGGCGCAGGATCTTTGTGGCAAAATCCCGCTTCCCGACGGACGACGGGTTCTTTGGCTAACGGATGGGATTCCAGCAGTTCCAGTGCAATGTCGGCCTGGGCGAGAAAATGACGGCTCCAGCGTAAAATCCCGCGGTCAATCCGGTTTAAGCCGTTCATGGCTTTCAACCGGTCTGCCAGCGTTTGGAGAAATTGCCGTTTCCCCCGATAAATTTCCAATAAATTAGGAGGGGCTGCTTCCGAAGGCAATGCCCTTTGCGCCGTCCGGTGGAGGTTGGCCAACAAAGCGGCTGTTCGTTTCCAGTGGTTGGGGTTGGCAAAGGACGGATGAGTCCCGTTGACCCACGGCATGACAATGTAGCGTCTGCCGGGCAAATCGCAGTAAGGCCGGTGGGTCCTGGTTCTCACCAAGGGGATCAATCCTCTGAACCCGGCCTTGTTCAAGGTTTCAATACTGTCTGCCAGCCAAAACAGCTGCTCCGGAGAACGGGAGGTTTTTTTCATTAAAAAGACACCCGAATGGGTATGGACTTTCCATACCTGCCCCTGAGGCTGGCATAAAATGCATTCAAAGCCGTAATATCGTTTGAGTTCCATTGTCCACGGATTCACGGCCAACACCCCGCTATGCTTTCGTCCTATACTATGAAGCACGGAGGGTTTTTGTTAGTGTCTGCGGATAAAATGCAGAAACGACGGGCATTGGGAGCTTTCGGCGAATCGGGGGCGATGGTTCCCCTTTGGATGCCTTTTGCATAGGATGGTGACGGAGGTGTATTCCGATGTCGAATCCCTTCAAGCACTTTTGGAAGTTGGATCAGAAAATTTTTCTCGGAATCATCGGTTTGGAACTGCTTAAAACGCTGATCGTCCCCAATCCCATCGATGTGCTGATTCTCACCGGGTTGATTGTGATATTTTTAGGGTGGTACGGCGATGGGTTTAAGTGAGTTCCAGGCGGTGCTTGAGGGGTATCGGCTGAATCCCCGGGCCCATCTGGAACCCCATCGCAGCGTATGGTTGATCGATGACGGGCAAGGCCTAAAAGTGTTAAAGCCCTTGAAAACCGGAGCGGTCCGCTCTTTTTTAATTGGCGAATTATTAAAGGAGCTTGGCGAAGCATGGGTTCCGGGTCTGATACCCGCCGGAGGAGGGTGCAATTATCTTTGGTTCCGGGGAAACCGCTATTTTCTCACCCGCTGGCTGGAAGGGAGAGAAGCCGATTATTACCGGGACGAGGATGTGGAAGCGGCGATTCGGGCCATGTCTCGTTTTCACGAAAGCACCGGCCGGTTGGTAGAAACGTCATCCCGTTGGGAGTTTTTCGATTTTCAGCCCGAACAGGAATGGAACCGCTATCTCCGGGAAATGGAGGCTTGCCGGAGGTTGGCGATTCGTCGGAACGACCGGTGGTGCCGGCAATACCTTCGGCTTTGGCCGGCCTATTATGAACAGGCGTATCGTGCCATCGACGCTTATTATGCCATCGGCCGGAGAGGCCGGAAGTGCCTTTGCTATCATGACTGGGCCCATCATAATGTGATGATTCGGGAAGGAGAAGCCTGTCTCTTCGATTTTGACTACGTGCTGAAGGACAGCGCCGTCCATGATAAAGCCAATCTGATCTCCAGGTATGTCCGGCTGCATCAATGGGACTACCGTTATCTGTTGAAAGCCTTATGGCTCTTTGACAAACATTATCCCTGGAAAAAGGGGGAATTACGTTTATTACATATTTATCTGGCTTTCCCCTATGACTTTTGGATGTTCGGCAGGCAATTCCTCATTGAGCAATTGCCGTGGAGCCGACGCTATCTGGAGGATCAATGGCAGAGAAAAGCGGCATGTATCAACCGGCGAACCCACACTCTGGAGATTCTGGAGGGATTGGAAAAGTAATTGGTGGGTGTCTTCTGTATTCTGTCTTCTCTTATCATCAAAAACATCTCCCCAATATCTTGAGGAGATGTTTTTGTTTGAAACCATATATAGTAGTGCTGCGGTTTTGCGAAAAAATTTCAAAAAAATGCTAATGAAAAAGAGGAAATGGGACGATTATGGAGAATAGGGAATGCAAAGTGGGTGCAAGTGGAGCGAAGTGGAGTAAACGAGAACCATGTTTATGGGTGAATACCAACATGCCATGGATGAAAAAGGCCGGCTGATTATACCGGCTAAGTTCCGCGAAGGCCTGGGTGAAAAATTTGTGATCACCCGGGGCTTGGATAACTGTTTGTTCGTTTACCCCATGGAACAGTGGAAACTGTTGGAAGAGAAGATTAAAGAACTCCCGACCTCCCATGCAGATACCCGCGCCTTTGTCCGGATGTTTTTCTCCGGCGCCGTGGAAGCGGAGTTGGACAAACAGGGGCGTGTGGTCATCCCGGCCCATCTGAGGGAACATGCCCGTATTGAACGGGATTTATATGTTATCGGCGTTTCGACCAAAGTGGAGATTTGGGCAAAAGAGACTTGGGAAAACTATTCGAGTCAGGCTCAACAATCTTATGAAAGCATTGCTGAGAAAA
>JAKOSX010000166.1 GCA_029776595.1 Bacillota bacterium
CCGGCTGAGCCAAGCGGCCATCGCAGGGCAATTGAGCGCCCGTGGCAGAGTCGACCATTTCCAAGGGGGTTACCGGGAGATCGTGGAAGGCATCAACCAAACGCTGGATGCGGTCATTCAACCGGTGGCGGAAGCTTCCGATGTGCTTCAGGAAATGGCCAAAGGAAATCTGCGTGTAGCAGTACGTGGAAACTATAAAGGCGACCATGCTTTGATCAAAGATGCGCTCAATCTGACCATTGAAAATCTCCAGGGATATATCGGCGACATTTCCCGGGTATTGACGAAAATGGCCAACGGCAATTTGGACGTGGAAGTTGTCGGCGACTATCAAGGCGATTTCGTGGATATTAAGACCTCGTTGAACCATGTGATTAAGTCCTTTAATGAAATATTGACGGAAATCAACAATGCTGCCGAGCAAGTGGCTGCCGGCTCGCGGCAGGTATCCGACTCCAGTCAAGCGTTGTCCCAAGGTTCAGCCGAACAGGCCAGCACCGTGGAGGAGATTACCGCCTCCATCTCCGAGATTGCCGCTCAGACCCGTCAAAATGCGTCCAATGCCAATCAGGTCAATGAATTGGCCCAAGCTGCCAAAGTCAAGGCGGAACAAGGCAACAGTCAATTGCGGGAGATGTTGGCGGCTATGGAAGAGATCAATCAATCGTCCGCTAATATCGCCAAGATCATCAAGGTTATCGATGATATCGCTTTCCAAACCAATATCCTGGCCTTGAATGCAGCGGTTGAAGCTGCCCGGGCCGGACAACACGGCAAAGGTTTCGCGGTGGTGGCCGAAGAGGTCCGGAACTTAGCTGCCCGGAGCGCCAATGCGGCCAAAGAGACCACGGCGATGATCGAAGGGTCCATCAAGAAAGCGGAAATTGGAACGAAGATTGCTAAAGAGACGGCTATGGCGTTAAATGAAATCGTTGAAGGCGTGGCCCGGACAACGGATTTGATCAGCGAAATCGCCGTCGCTTCCAACGAGCAAGCCACCGGTATCGCCCAGATCAATCAGGGTATTGCCCAGGTATCCCAGGTCACTCAATCCAATACGGCGACTGCCGAACAAAGTGCTGCAGCCAGCGAAGAATTGTCCAGCCAGGCCATGAACCTGAAGACATTGGTTGGAAAATTCCGCATTAAAAATGTGCACGGCTCGGATATGGCCAGCCCCTTCCGGTTCACGGTGCAACCGGCGGCGGCCACAGACAAAGGGAATATTGTCTTAAACGATCGTGACTTTGATAAATACTGATGGAGTGCAATCGGGTTGTAGCACATTTATCGGTAGTTTGATTTGTCAGGCCAGGGAGTGGTAATGATGAACGACGAATCGTTCCGAGATTCTATGTTTGAATTGTTTGTCTTTGAAACCCGGCAATTGCTTGAAGAATTGGAGCAGGAACTGCTTCAATGCGAAAAAACCAACCGGATTGAAGGGTCCATCGATGCCGTCTTCCGGATCATGCGTACCATCAAAGGATCTGCGGCAATGATGCAGTACCGGAACATTTCCGAACTGGCTCATGCGGTGGAAGATCTCTTCTTTTTGCTGCGGGAAAATAAACCGCAATCAGTGGATACTCCGAAAATTATCGACTTGATCTTTGAAGGGATTGACTTTATCAAAGAGCAGATCGATCGTGCCGAAAACAAACAGGTGGTTGACGGAGATGCCAGCGGTCTCATCGCAACTATTAAACAGTATGTGGAGGAATTAAAGGCCGGCTCTGATCCGGTCGAAACGCAAAATGGTGTACAAGAAACGGACAACCCGGGGCCTAAGGCCCCGGGTTATGAAGCCGTGATCCGTTTCGAACCGGACTGCGGCTTTGAGGATGTTCAGGCATTTGTGCTCATCAATAATTTCAAAGAATATGCCACGGACCTTCGGACGGTGCCGGAAGCGTTTGTCGACGATGAGGACGGGATTGCTCTCATCAAAAACCAGGGATTAAAGCTGATCTTTACGTCGACCTTGGATATCAATCAGTTGCAATCGGCATTGAAAAAAATGCCTTTGTGAAAGAGGTTATCCTCACTCCGTTGGCGGAAGAGGCCAAACCGACGGCCCCCAAGCCTATCATCGATCTGGGGGAAGAAATCCCGCAGCCCAATACGGAAAAAGCCGTAAAAGAGGCCGGAAAATCCGAACCCAAAGCCAAACCTTCCGGCGGTGAGCCGGGAGTTAAACAGCAGAGCCTTATCAGCGTCAATGTGAATAAATTGGATTTGTTGTTGGACCTCGTCGGAGAGCTGGTTATCTCCGAGGCCATGGTTACCCGCCATCCGGAGTTGGAAGGATTGCCTTTGGACAATTTTCATAAAGCGGCCCGGCAGTTGAGGAAGATCACCAATGAGCTCCAGGATCTGGTGATGTCTATCCGAATGGTGCCACTTGCGGCCACTTTCCAAAAAATGCACCGGATCGTCCGGGATATGAGCAGGAAACTGGGGAAAGAGGTTCATTTGAAAGTGGTGGGCGAAGAGACCGAAGTGGACAAAAACATCATTGAACACATTTCCGATCCGTTGATGCATTTGATTCGCAATGCGATGGACCATGGGATCGAAACCGCTGAGGAGCGGCGGCGGAAAAATAAGCCCGCATACGGAACAGTCACCCTGGAAGCCAAAAGCGCCGGCAGCGACGTATTGATCGAAGTCAGAGACGACGGACGGGGTCTCAACCGGGAGCGGATATTGGAGAAAGCCAAACAAAACGGGCTATTGACAAAGGATGAAGCGGAACTCAGCGACAGAGACGTGTTCGGGTTCATCCTGTTGCCCGGATTTTCAACCAAGGAAGAAGTGACCGAGTTTTCCGGACGGGGAGTCGGCATGGATGTGGTGGTCAAAGAGATTCATGAGATCGGCGGAACAGTCTTGATTGACAGCACGCCGGATGTGGGGACCGTATTCACGCTGAAGATTCCGCTGACGTTGGCGATTATCGACGGGATTACGGTTCGGGTGGGCAAAGCCAAGTACTCGGTGCCGACCACATCGATCCGGGAATCTTTCCAAATAAAGGCGGAAGATCTGATCACCGATCCGGACGGAAATGAGATGATTATGATCCGGGGCCAATGTTATCCTGTACTCCGGTTGCATCAATTGTTCAATGTCCAAACCCATGTGACCCGGATTGATGAGGGCGTGATCGTGATGGTCGAAAACAATGAGAAAGGCCTGTGCCTTTTCGTTGATGAACTCCTCGGCGAACAACAGGTAGTGGTCAAAGCATTGCCCAAGTATATTAAGAAAGTCCGGGGGATCGCCGGATGTACGTTGCTGGGAGACGGCAGTATCAGTCTGATTTTGGATGTGCCGGGATTGATCCAGATGATGACGGCATAAAAACGATGCTCTGTTCCGATTTAATGCGATAGAAAGGGGTAAGAACATGGCGGAGATAATCGAGAGAAATTACGAGATGGAAGAGGAAGATACGCAAAAAGGGAAATATCTCACCTTCGTCGTCGGGAATGAAGTTTACGGGATAGAAATCCGGTATGTAACGGAAATCATCGGAATTCAGGCGATTACCGAAGTGCCGGAGCTGCCGGTGTATATCAAGGGGATTATTAATTTGCGGGGCAAGATCATCCCGGTGATGGATGTCCGGTTGCGGTTTAACAAAGAGCCCAAAGAATACAATGACCGGACGTGCGTGATCGTGGTGGATATCGGTGATATTTCCATCGGGTTAATCGTGGACAGCGTGTCCGAAGTGATCACCATACCGGATGAGGACATTGTGCCGCCGCCCCAAGTGAATAAAGTGCAAAACCGGTATATCAAAGCCATCGGCAAGGTTGGCAACGATGTCAGCTTGTTGTTGGACTGCGAGAAATTGTTGAATGACGATGAAGTGGCGGCATTAAGCGAGTTATGACGAAAAGGGGCAGTAACAGGTGGTTCCGATGATATCCATTCGCGATGAAGAATTTCATCAGTTGGCACGCTATGTCAAATCATATTGCGGTTTGGACCTGTCCGGAAAAAAGCATTTGGTTGAAGGTCGGCTTCAAAATGTTTTGACCTCATTGAACATGAACAGTTTCTCCGAATACTACCATTATGTCATCAAAGATAGAAGCGGAGAGGCCTTGGTGGACTTATTGAATAAGTTAACCACCAATCATACGTTTTTCATGAGGGAAAGCGAGCATTTTCATTTTTTTCGGGAGACGGTATTACCGTATTTGTCTGTTGCTGCTAAAAATAAGGACCTGCGGATCTGGAGCGCCGGCTGTTCGTCTGGGGAAGAACCTTATACATTGGCTATGATCCTCCAGGACTTTTTCGGAGAGAAAAAATGGTTATGGGATACCCGGGTATTGGCGACGGATATCTCCAGGAAAGTCTTGAAAATAGCAGCCGAAGGCATCTACAGTTCCGATCAGGTGGCCGTACTTCCTGAGCTTTGGCGCAGAAAATATCTTCAACCGGTCGGAAACGGGCGGTACCAAATCGTTGAGAAATTAAGGAAGGAAGTTATTTTCCGGGAATTCAATTTGAATACGCCGGTATTTCCGTTTAAAAAGAAGTTTCATGTAATTTTCTGCCGGAATGTGATGATTTATTTTGACAGTGAAACCAAACGGGAGTTGGTCGATAAGTTTTACCAAAGCCTGGAGCCGGGCGGATATTTGTTCATCGGCCATGCTGAATCCATCAACCGGGATCAGACGAAGTTTAAATATGTTAAGCCAGCAATCTATCGGAAGGAGTAGGTTGTAAATAATATGTACAATCCAAAGTCCCCATTGTATAATTGGCTTAAGGTTAAACCTTTGATTTCCTGCAGAAATGCAATGGCGGATGGGTTATGGCCCGGCATGAATCGTCCATTGCAGAATTTTTCTTTGTCCATTGGAAAGCGGTGATGGTTTGAACATTAAACGGCAGATTAAAGTGCTCATTGTGGATGATTCATTGCTGTTCCGGGAAACATTGGCCAAAGCTATGGAAGCGGATCCGGCGATCCGGGTGGTAGGGACGGCTGCCGACCCGTATCAGGCGCGGGATATGATCCTCAAGTATGAACCGGATGTGATGACGCTCGATGTGGAATTACCCCGGATGAACGGGATCGAATTTTTACGGAAATTGATGCCGCAATATCCGTTACCGGTCGTGATGGTCAGCGCCGTCAGCGAAAACGTCTTTGATGCCTTGTCAGCCGGAGCGGTGGATTTTGTTACCAAGCCCAATACCCGTAGCGGCCAAGCATTGGAATCCATGATTGCCGAGCTGATTGTGAAGATAAAAATCGCTTCAACGGCTAATGTGGGGCATTGGAAAGAAAACCGCGGCCCCCAGATTTCCCATAAAAATAAATTTGACCGGAACATGATTATCGCCATCGGCGCGTCCACCGGAGGGACCGAAGCTCTGGCCGGGCTGATTAAAGCGTTTCCCCGGGAGATGCCGGGTATCGTCATCGTCCAACATATTCCTCCGGTTTTCTCCAAAATGTTTGCCGATCGTTTGAATAGTAACAGTGCTTTGGAGGTCAAAGAAGCGTCCCCTATGGATCCGGTTTATCCGGGGAGGGTGCTGATTGCGCCGGGGGACCGGCATATGCGGCTGCGACGGAAAAACGGGCAGTATGTGGTGGATGTGTCCCCCGGCGAAAAAGTCAGCGGTCACTGTCCTTCGGTGGACGTCCTCTTTGAATCGGTGGCGGCGGAAGCCGGCCGGAAAGCCATCGGCGTGATTTTGACCGGCATGGGGGCCGATGGGGCTAAAGGTCTGCTTAAGATGAAGAATGCCGGCGCATTCACCATTGGCCAGGACGAACGCTCGTGTGTGGTATATGGCATGCCGAAAGTGGCGATGGAAATCGGAGCGGTATGTGAGCAAGTCCCTCTCGGGAAAATAGCGGAACGGATTATGGCCGCCTTGGCTTGAGTTTAGCGGAGGATAACGGCGGAAGTTAACGCATCCAGGAGAGTTTGACCGTTCAAACGGCGCAAGCTCAGATCGCTGACGGTTACCGCCATCAGATAGATGGTGTGGTGTTGGCCCCGGCGGTAGCCGGACAACGCGTGGATCACATAATGGCGTCCGCCGGACATGCCAAGGTACACCATAATGTGGCCGTCCAGATGAAGCAAAGTTCCTGCAGGCAACGCAGACAGGACTTTGCTTTTTTGTTCCGGCGGCAAATGGTTTAACGGAACGGTATTCGGGCTGCACCGGGCCTGAACACCGGAATCCCGGGGAAGATCAAATCCGAAACAGCGGTATAAATTTCGGGTAAAACTGGAACAATCGGGATGAAGATCCTGTCCGCCCCAGCCGTAGGGTTGACCGAGCATTTTAAAGGCCTGCTGAAACAGATGTGTTTCGGTGTAGGGTAGGTAACCGAAGGCCAGATCCGGAGAGAGGGCCAGCGGGAAAGTCAGAGGAGCCCCGCTTTTTCCAGTGGGGATAAATCCCAGGAAACTTTGGGAAGAGCCTGCCACGGGAAACGCTCGGATCTTGGCCCCCATTTCAAAACGTAAGACGGATTCCGACGAATCGGGCGGAAGGGTTACGGTGAGCCCGGGCCCGGTCACGGTAAGAAAGGGAGAATGCCGGAGATAACTTAACCATTGGGATCGCGAAGAAAATCGGGCCAGATACCGAGCGGCAATCCAGCCGCGGTAGTATTCGGTTTGGACATAGCACCATTTACCGTCGAGACTCTGATGGAGGATAATCAGGGGTTCACCGGGATTGACGGCCGTTGCCTGCCATTGGTCAAACCGCGTATCTTCAGGCGTGGCAAATGCCGGCTCATCGGTGGGGAACAGCCGCATTTCGGCATGGCGGATCGTAGTTCCGTAAGCGACGGCAATGCGCCGGGGAAGGTTGGTCGCATTGATATTATTTTTCAATTCGCCAAGAAACGCTGACGACAGCGGTTTTCCGCAAGAATCATAAGTTTTTTGGGGGAACCGGGGTTTAGTGAGCCAGGTATGCAGCACGGCGCTGTCCATCTCCCGGGGAAAAGCGGCCAAATCCATCATTTCGCCGGGTAAACGCTGACGGATGAGTTGATTAAAATGATGGATTTTCTCCGGGGTCAAAAGCAGTGCCGAGGGATTGGCGAGCCGGTCTGCCCAAAAATCCGGGGTTAACATTTCCGGAAGAACATGCGGGAGGCTATGGTTGACGGTCATGGTATCCTCCTGTCGCTTCGGAATGAAGTCATCAATATATATGCAAGCGGGATGCATA
>JAKOSX010000167.1 GCA_029776595.1 Bacillota bacterium
TGATGTATTTTCAAAATGGGTCTGTCTTTGGGAATACCATGTTACCCGAGTCCCTCCCACGGTTCCGACGGCTCCGTTTCGTAATAAGGCATACGACAAGTTATAGGAATCTTCCAGGCAAGAGTTATGGCAACTGCATTGAAAAGTAAATACAGGATAAGAATCATTGAGCAAATGGACGTGACTGGTGTCAAGAATACCGGAAGCCCCCTGTGACCAGCCATGCGTCCACCAGAAAACCGCTCCAAATCTTTTTTGCGTCCAAGTGTTCTTCACATTTTCTACTATCGTTGGTGTTGTTTCAGGCGGAGGGTTTATATTATAGTCTTCGTCATAAACCCGGTGGTAATCCCATCCTTTGGGGATGATCACATCATTTTTAATCTGTTCCCCCAAATGGTACCCCGGAGTATATTCATCACTGGGTTTCATGGCCAATAATACATTTTTTCGCCATGACAGATTCCCTGACTTGGTATAATTTATCGTCTTGCTTAAAATATAGTCCAAATCACCGATATTTCCATAATGCGGAATCCGTCCGACCACCACTTCAAAATGGAGGTCAATCCCCCCTTGAAGGTAATCACCGTCATACTCACCATAGCGTCCATTTTTATTTAAGTCCCAATCCCCGGTCAATTCGGCATAATAAAGGTCGGTAGGACATTCCTCGTATAGATTTCCAACAGGAAGCGCATAACACATTTTCATAGGCACATCGCCATATTGGGGATTAGGATCTCCGATAAGCAAGACATATTTAATATTCCGCTTCACATAATTGTTCTTAAGCCAGTTGCGGATGTTGTCGGCAGCTTCGTTTCCGTTGCCGCCGCCCCAATTCTTTTCCGTGACCACTTCCACATTAAACCCTTGGGATTCCTTGAATTTTATAAAATCCGCCAGTTTGGCGGAAGCCTTTTGAATCTCATCAGTCGTGATAATCACATAGCTCTGTTTCAGGTTTGCCGACCCATTTACTTTCTGGCTTTCATACTCTGGCGCAATGGCATCAAAGTTAATAACTTTCTTCGACAATTCCTCTTTAAGCTCTTCTGAAATGGGATCATAATCCGCAGAATTCGGTTTCACCGAAAACTGATTGCTGTAAGAAACAAGGAGTTTACTTTTGACTAATCGCCGCAATTTACCTTCCACCGGGTTATACTGAAAAGGATAGATGAGGGCCTCCGCCAGTTTCCATTGGCGTTTTTGCCCGGCAGTAACCCGGCCGATGTTACTCTCAGGAAAGAATTGATTCTTTTTATACACATTTTGATTTCGCCCGTTTTCAATGACGCTTCCCTGGGGCCAAAATTCTTGGCTGCTGCCGCTGACCATCAACGGCGGTACCGGTTGGACATCCCATACGCCGTCGACCATTTCATAAACAGAGTCCGTCAACGTTACTTTTACACTTTTCGGATCTGCGTCGGGTGGCAGCAAAACCGTAATACTTTGGTAAGGCAAACTCGGATCTCCGGGTTCACCCCCAACCGTTGCGCCCTCAAAAACGGCTTCTCCATTGAGGCCTTTTTCCAGTTCGATATCGAACTGCGGCAATTCGATGATCAGTTGGTTTTCCCCGGCAAAAGCCATGCTCATGGTGAAGCAAATGACCAGGAAAACCCCGATCAGCAACTTAATTTTCCTGCAGTTTCTCAAAACGATACCTCCTTTTATTTCTTTAGCTTCCTATTTCCAATTTTTTGGAATCGATATAAATATTATCAGTGGTTATCTGGAAAGTCCAATTAAATGGCGATGAATAAACAGTTAATTTTTTCCAAAATTTTTGTCGAACTGTCTGACGAAAAACTTCATTATCTGCAGAATCCTGACAAATCATAAAGAGAAATAAAAAAAGAGCGCTTTCTTCGTTGCAGAAAACGCTCTTTCATCGAAATGGTTATACAATGTTAGGCTACGATATCTTTACCACGCCAACTTCTCCCACAAATACCGGGTGAGTTCCGCCACAGGGATCCGTTCCTGTGCCATGGTATCCCGGTCACGCACCGTAACGGCCTGGTCTTCAAGGCTCTGGAAATCCACAGTGACGCAATACGGCGTACCGATTTCATCCTGCCGGCGGTAACGACGGCCGATGGCTTTCGAGTCGTCATAATCCACCATCCAGTACTTCCGAAACTCTTGCTCAAGTTCTTTGGCCATCTTGACCAACGGTTCCTTCTTCGAAAGGGGCAGCACCGCCACTTTATACGGAGCCAAGGCCCGGTGGAGCTTCAACACGACCCGCACTTCGTCCTTATCCGGCTCTTCATGATAAGCGTCCAACAGGAATGCCAAGGTGGCCCGGTCGGCACCGGCGGACGGCTCGATGACATACGGAATATAGTGTTCATTGGCTTCCTGGTCGAAATAGTCCATCCTCTGTCCGCTGTATTCCGCATGGCGTTTCAAGTCAAAGTCGGTTCGGTTGGCGATGCCTTCCAGCTCCGACCAGCCCATCGGGAAGTAATACTCGATGTCATAACATCCTTTGGCATAATGAGCCAGTTCATCGGAGGCGTGTTCGCGCAAACGCAGCCGTTCTTTGGTCATACCCAGATCCAAGTACCACTGGAACCGCTGTTCAATCCATTGTTTATGGAACTCTTCGTCCGTCCCGGGTTTCACAAAATACTCGATCTCCATCTGCTCGAATTCCCGGGTCCGGAAGGTGAAGTTCCCCGGGGTAATTTCATTCCGGAAGGATTTGCCGATCTGGGCGATACCGAAAGGCAGCTTCATCCGGGTTGAGGTCAGGACATTATTGAAGTTGACGAAAATTCCCTGGGCTGTTTCCGGCCGAAGATAAACGACGGACGCCGTATCTTCCACAGGACCCATAAAGGTCTTGAACATCAGGTTGAACTGGCGGGCCTCCGTCAATTCGCCGCCGCAGGCCGGGCACTTGTCCCCTTCAATATGATCGGCGCGGAACCGTTGTTTACAGGACTTACAGTCCACCAACGGGTCGGTAAATCCGGCCACATGGCCGCTGGCTTCCCACACGCGCGGATGCATCAGAATGCTGGCATCCAACCCTACCATATCATCGCGTTCTTGGACCACTTTTCGCCACCAAGCCCGTTTCACGTTGTTCTTCAATTCAACGCCCAATGGACCGTAATCCCAACAGCTGTTTAATCCTCCGTAAATCTCGCTGGATTGGAAGACGAACCCTCTCCGTTTGGCCAGAGAGACGATTTTCTCCATCGTAGTTGCA
>JAKOSX010000168.1 GCA_029776595.1 Bacillota bacterium
ACCGCGTGGCAGTTTTACAATCTGCTCATCGGATGCGTCAATCTGATTCCCGCTTTTCCGCTGGATGGCGGCAGGATGCTCCATGCCTGGCTGGTAAAGCATTTCGGGCTGGTTTCGGCCGTCGTCTGGTCCGGAGCGATATCGGCGCTCAGCGCTGCGGCATTGCTGGGCTATAGTTCGGTACGGTTACTTAAAGGGCAGGGAGGCAGCTTTTATTTATTGTTTGGCCTGTTCATCCTCTTTCACCTTTTTCATATCCGTAAACCCCGTCTGCCGTTGTATTGGCGCTTATTGCAGCGAAAAAAGGCGCTGTTGGGCCGAAGGGGGCATCTTCCCCTCCGCCAGGTGCTGGTAAAGCCGGAGACGCGGCTCAGGGAAGCGCTGGCCCGGTACGTGTCCGACGATTATCTTTGCTTCTCGGTGTGGGAAAGAGGAAACGTCATCCGGACCGTCAGCGAGGAGGACGTTTGGGAAACGTTAGCCCAAGAAGGTTTTCAGGCAACTTTTCGGGAAACACTGAAAAGAAGGAATTCTGTCAGCTTGCAGAATACAGGTAGATGATGTAGAATTAACTTTAAATCCAACGATTTTGGAGAAATTAGGTGATTATTTTTGTCAGAATGGGAACGGGTTGCCAGCCGCCTGGCCGAGGTGAACAAACCGACGCGCTATACCGGCGGTGAATATAATACCATTGAAAAAGATTGGAATGCCGTGGATTTAAAAGTGGCGTTGGCTTTTCCGGATGTCTATGAAATCGGGTTGTCCCATTTAGGATTGAGGATTTTGTACGAGATGATCAACGGCCATCCGCGGATGTTGGCCGAACGGGTTTATGCCCCCTGGAAGGACTTCCAGGAAGTACTGCGGTCGGAAGGGTATCCTCTTTATGCCCTGGAGAGTAAACGGGGGCTTAAAGATTTTGACGTGGTGGGCTTTTCACTGCAATATGAATTAAGTTATTCGACGGTTTTGACCATGTTGGATTTGGCCGGGATTCCGGTGCGGTCAGTCGACCGGGATGAATCGGATCCGCTAGTCATCGCCGGCGGGCCCTGTGCCTTTAATCCGGAACCGATGGCTGATTTTATCGACCTGTTTTTAATCGGCGAAGGCGAAGATGTTATCATTGAATTGCTGGAAACGATCATGGCCGGCCGGAAACAGGGCTGGGACAAAGCCCGTATGATGGAGGAATTGGCCAAATTGCCCGGAGTATATGTTCCCGGCCATTTTACGGTGGAGTATAACGCAGACGGGACCATTGCCGGAATTCATTCGGTTTCGGGTCATAAACCCGTCCGGGCCGTCGTGCGCGATTTCAATCATGCGCCGTCTCCGAAACGCTGGATCGTGCCGTTTATGGAGATCGTTCATGACCGGGTGGCTTATGAGATCCAACGGGGGTGCACCAAGGGGTGCCGTTTCTGTCAGGCAGGCATGATTTACCGCCCGGTCCGGGAACGGGATCCCCAGGTCATTATGGACTCCCTCAAACAGTTGGTCCGGGATACCGGATATGAAGAGCTTTCGCTGACTTCATTGAGCAGCGCTGATTACAGCCATATTCGGCAGTTACTGGAAGAAGCCTGTGGCTGTTTTACCCCGGCCCAGGTCAATGTCTCTTTGCCGTCCCTTCGCATCGATTCGTTTTCCGTGGATTTGGCCAAGACCTTTCAAAGCAATCGCAAAGGCAGCCTGACCTTTGCGCCGGAAGCGGGGACGGAACGGATGCGCCGGGTGATCAATAAAGGCGTCACCGAAGAGGATCTGATGGTAGCATCGGAGGCCGCCTTCCGTTCCGGTTGGCAGAAGTTGAAACTTTATTTCATGTTGGGCCTTCCGACGGAGACGGAGGAGGATCTGGAAGGGATCGTCCAATTAGCCCGCAAGGTCGAAAAATTGGGTAGACAAGTCTACCCCAAAACTAATGCTTTACGGATTACGGTCAGTGTGTCGACCTTCGTCCCCAAGGCCCATACGCCGTATCAATGGCACCGTCAGATTTCGGTGGAGGAAACTCGCGAGAAGCAAAGATATCTTCAGGAGAATCTGCGTAGCAAAGTGATTGAGCTGAACTGGCATGACCCCGTTCTCTCCAGGATGGAAGGTATATTCGCCCGGGGGGATCGCCGCTTGGGCGAGGTCATCTACAAAGCATGGCAAAAAGGGGCCGGGTTCGATAGTTGGGCCGATGAGTTTAAATATGAATGTTGGAACGAAGCCTTTGCCGAAGTCGGCATCGACCCCGACTTTTATCTGAGAGAACGGCCTTATGATGAAATATTGCCGTGGGATCACCTGGATTCAGGAGTGAGTCGCGAGTTTCTGAAAGAAGAGAACGAGCGGGCGAAACGCGGCATATTAACCGCGGACTGCCGCGACAATCCTTGTACCCGATGCGGAGTCTGTTTCAACCTGGGCGTCGGGCCGCGATTGGTAGGTGATGGCCGTGGCTGAGTACCGGTTATGTTTTACGAAAGGATCCTCTGTTCGCTTTTTGTCCCATCTGGACATGGCGAAGACCATGGAGCGGGCGTTACGACGTGCAGATATTCCGCTAGCCTATTCGGAAGGGTTTCATCCTCATCCCAAAATGAGTTTCGGCCCGGCGCTGGCCGTCGGTATCAGCAGTCTGGAAGAATATTTGGATGTGGAGACCGTGGCCGACATTCCGGCGGAAGAGTTGCAAGAGCGCTTGAACCGGTCGCTTCCCGAAGGGCTGCGGATTTTGGCGGCGAAACGCTGCCTGAAACGGCCGAAACCTTTGAATGCGGTGATCAACCGAGCCGTTTACCGGTTGACTTTGGAGACGGAACCGTCCCGCCGTCCGGCGGTTATGGAAATCCTTGAGCATTGTATGAGCAGCGACAGACTGGAGGTCACCCGCGTCAATAAAAATGGGCAAAAAGTGGTCAATATTCGCCCCTGGCTGCATAATTTAAAAACAGAAGCTTTTGATGAGGCCGGGCTACAGGTGTCCGTTACCGGAGAAATCGGCAGTAACGGCAACCTTCGCCCTGATGATATTTTGCAATTGTTGCCTTTTCCGGTCAAAGTCCGGAATATTGTACGGGCCGAAATGTGGCATGAAGAACACGGTATCGTCGTTAAACCCCTGGATTTATGCTGAATTCCGGAGGATTTTGGATGCCCAAAGAGATCCTTGTGAATATAGGAATCAATGAAACGCGAGTGGCCATTGTTGAAGACGGGGAACTGGTGGAATTCTCGGTGGAATATCCGGATGAGCAGCGCCGGGCCGGGAATATTTACCGGGGGAGGGTCGAAAACGTACTCCCCGGGATGCAGGCTGCCTTTATTGACATCGGCGAAGAAAAGAACGCTTTTCTGTATATCGACGACGTGCTTCCCGCCAAAGTCAACGATCAGGACAGTGCGGAACGCCCCAAAAATGTATCCATCACCGATTTGCTCCATCCGGGCCAGGAATTGATCGTGCAAATGATCAAAGAACCGATGGGGACCAAGGGAGCCCGGGTGGTGACGCAAATCACCATTGCCGGCAGGTATTTGGTGCTCATTCCCAATGTGGACTATATCGGCATCTCCCGCAAAATCCAGGATGAACACGAACGGGAACGGCTGAAATCCATCGTGAGCAAGTTCAAGTCCCCGGATGTGGGGCTGATCGTTCGGACGGTGGCAGAAGAAGTCGAGGCGGCGGAGCTTCAAAATGATTATGAATTTTTAATCAGTGTATGGAAGAAAATACTGAAAAAAGGGAAGAAAGGGCCTTGCCCGGCTCTATTGTACCGGGATCATGATCTGTTGTACCGCATTTTACGGGATTACCTCAGTAAAGACGTGAACCGTCTGTTAATTGATGATCCGGATGCCTATGCCAAGGCATTGGAATTGGTGAAGATACTGGCTCCTTCCCTCAAGAACCGAATCCAGCTGTACCAGGGCGAACAGCCAATCTTTGAAATGTACAATATTGAAAATCAATTGCTGAAAGCGTTAAAGCGGAAAGTATGGTTGGATTGCGGTGCCTATCTCATTTTTGATCAGACGGAAGCCTTGACCGTGGTGGATGTGAATACCGGCAAATTCACCGGCACCACCAGTCTGGAGGATACGGTCTTTCAAACGAATTTGATGGCCGCCAGTGAGATTGCGCGGCAGATCCGGTTGCGGAATCTGGCCGGAATTATCATCATCGACTTTATCGATATGGTCTCCGATGAAGAACGGGCCCAAATCATCGCCAAGCTTGAAGAGGAGTTTAAACGGGATAAGATAAAAGTCAACATTCTTGGGTTTACATCCTTGGGGCTCTTGGAATTGACCCGGAAAAAGGTGAAGCAGAGTTTACGGGAGATCTTGCAGACGGAGTGTTCCCATTGCGACGGGACCGGGTATGTCTATTCGTTGGATTCCTGGGCGCATCGGGCGGTACGCACGATACAGCAGTTAGCGCGCAATACGACGGACGAAGCCCTGTTGCTGGCCGTCAACCCTCAAATCGGCTCTTTGTTGATTGGCCCGGGCGGGGCAAATCTTGAAAAGATGGAAAATTCGCTGGGTAAAACCATTTATATAAAAGGGCAGGAGCAGTTGGAACTCAGTCAGGTCCGGTTACTGGCCAGCGGCCGCCGGGAAGAGGTGGAGGCATTGGCCTTGCCGGTACGGCAAGGGCAGGAGCTGGAATTGAAAGTCAATGAGAACCATATTGCCAACGAAGGGGACGGCATATCCCGGATTGAAGGCTATGTTATCGATATCGAAGGGGCCGGGGCCATGGTGGGCAAAGTGGTCAAGATCCTGATTACCAAGACCTTCAAGACCTATGCCAAAGCCCGGTTGGTGGAATGATTTGCCCTTTTTTTGGTTGACTTCTCCTATGAACCATGATAATATTACATTTGTGGGTTTTTACCCCACATGTAACCGTTCGATAAGGTTTAAACACTTCGGTGTACCGAGTTCGGCGAGTCTGATGCGGGGAGGTGTATAGAATGTACGCGATTATTGAGTGTGGCGGAAAACAATACCGGGTTGCCGAAGGCGATGTGATCCGGGTTGAGAAACTTGCGGCTGAAGTCGGCTCCAATGTGGATATCGACAAAGTGTTATTGGTGGGCGGTGACAATACCGTCATCGGAACGCCGTTTGTGGACGGAGCCAAGGTTGTCTGCAGAGTGTTGAACCATGACAAAGCGAAGAAGATTTTGGTCTTCCGTTATAAACCCAAAAAGAACATCCGTAAACGCTATGGCCATCGTCAGCCGTTTACCAGTCTGTTGATTGAAAAGATTGTGGCGGACGGTTCCGCGAAATCG
>JAKOSX010000169.1 GCA_029776595.1 Bacillota bacterium
AAATAAAGATGGTCGATCCAATAATGGATCCCTTGATGGTAACGGCATTCGATGCCGATACCCGGGCCATAGATTTCCGTTAGACCATAAATGTCATAGGTTTCGATGCCCAATTCCGATTCGATCCGGGCCCGCATTTTTTCGCCCCAACGTTCCGATCCCATAATGCCGACCCGCAGTTTTATCTTCTCCCGCAGTTGCCGTTTTTGGACCTCTTCCGCCAGTAACAAAGCATAGGACGAGGTGCTGCACAAAACGGTTGTCTCCAGATCCACCATCATCTCCAATTGTTTATCCGTATTTCCCGGACCCATCGGAACAGCCATCGCGCCCAGCCGTTCCACCCCGGCCTGAAACCCGATACCGGCAGTCCATAACCCGTATCCCGGCGTGATCTGTACCCGGTCTTCCGGAGTCACTCCCGCCATGGCAAAACACCGGGCAAACATCTTCGCCCAATGGTCCACGTCGTTTCGGGTATATGGGATAATCACCGGCTTTCCGGTGGTCCCGGAGGAAGAATGAATCCGGACGATATCCCGGTTGGGTACAGACTGTAAGCCTAAAGGATATCCCTCCCGCAATTCCTCCTTGGTAGTGAAGGGAAGTTCCTGAAAGTCTTCAAGCGTTTCCATACTCCAGCTCGCAAAAGCGGAGAATTTCCGTTGATAAAACGGGCTGGAATCCATTACCTTCCGAAAAACGCGATTCAAGGCAAATAGCCGGTGTTCCTCGGATTGTTCGACGGTCGCCAACAGATCACGGGAATCACAGGCATCATATTCCAACGGCCTGACTTTGTCCAACATCTCGTCTAACCTCCTCTAACCTCTAAAGCTTTGCTCCAAGCTCAAACGCTTTCTCATTCATCGCTCTCGCCTTAGCGGGAACCAGATCCAACAACACCTTCAGCACGGCTTCCCTGGTAAAAGGAAGGCTTCCGGTGGCGATCAATGCCCCTAACATCACGGTATTGACCGTCTTGAAACTCCCGGCGGCCACCGCCGTCTCGAACGCCCGAACTACCTTCAGCTGAAAGGGCGTATTCTCCAGATAATCCATGATCGCATCCGTCGGATAGACCGAAGTCCCCAAAGTAACCGTGACCGGACGGATAAAATAATCGTTGACCATTAAAAAGCCGCCGGGTTTCAACAATCCTAAAGCCCGGACCGCTTCAGCCGGCTCAAAAGCCAAAAGCACATCCGCCCGGCCGGCGCCGATCACCGGACCGCATTCGTCTTTCCCGATCCGGACGTGACTTTGGACCGTTCCTTCCCTTTGGGCCATCCCGATGGTTTCTGACGTTTTAGCGGATAACCCTGCTTCCAGGGCCGCCTGAGCCAACACCCGGGAAGCCAATACCGTTCCCTGCCCGCCGACGCCGGCAATTACAATATCCAATGAGGGCTTCATCAGGAATTCGCCTCCTTTATGGCTCCCACCGGGCAAACTTGGGCACACAGACCGCATCCATAGCAGGAAGGACCAATTACCGGCTTCTCTTCCTGATAAAAGGCAGGACACCCCAGTTCTTTAATGCACCGCTTACAATTGACACATTGGGATGCATCCACCCGAAAACGCCGGGTCGGTTTATACAAAGCGACACAGGGATAACGCATCACAATGGCGGCGACCCCCGGATATTCGAGAGCTTTCTTTACGGCCCCTTCCGCAGCCTTCAGATCCAGCGGATTCACTTCTTCCACCAGCCCCACGCCGCAGGCCCGAATCAAAGCCACCACATCCACAACCTGAGTCACCTCACCGGAAGCCGTTCTTCCCATACCGGGATGAGGCTGATGTCCGGTCATGGCCGTGGTACTGTTGTCAAGCAAAACCAATTTAACAGCATGTTTGTTGTAGACGGCATTAATCAACCCGGGAATTCCCGTATGAAAGAAGGTGGAATCTCCGATAAAAGCAAACACCGGGCGCTCCGGCTCGATACGATGCAACCCCTGGCCGACGGTGATACCGGCTCCCATGCACAAACAGGTATCGACCATCGCCAATGGCGGCGCATTCCCCAATGTATAACAGCCGATGTCCCCGGTGTAAATGGCGTCCAACCCTTTGGTCGCCCGTTTTACTGCATAAAATGAAGCCCGATGCGGGCAACCGGCACACAGCACCGGAGGTCTCACCGGCAATTGGGGCGGAGCGTCCAGCGTCGAAGCCGCCGCAGCATCCCCCGCAACCTCCGTCAGCTCCGCCAGCACACGTTTAACCAAGTCCACGCTGTATTCACCGGCCCGGGGCAAATCCCCGCTGATTTTTCCGTGAATTTGCCCGGCGAATCCAATGCTTCCGGCAACCGCCAGTACGGCCTCTTCAAGCACCGGATCCAATTCTTCCACCACAATGACCCGGTCCACTTGGCGCAAGAAGGCTTCGATCTTCGCTAGCGGCGCAGGATGAGGATTGCCGATCTTCAGGACGGTAGGATGAAGCCCCAGGTCCCGGGCAGCTTCAACCGCATAATAATAGGAGACTCCCCCGGCCACGATGCCCAACCGGTCTCCGGGAGTAATCCGGTTCCAACGGTTTTCGGAAAACTCCGCCGCCAACTTTTGCAACTGGCTTTCCACCCAACGATGGCGCTCGTAAGACAGACGTGGAAAAATGACCCAACGGGGATCTTTGACGAACCCCTCGGTCGGGAAGGATTGAATCTCGGAAAACTCCACCCCGGCAGTAGCGTGGCATACCCGGGTGGTCGGTCTTACAAACACCGGCATCCCGTACCGATGGGATAATTCGAAGGCATCCTTCGTCATCTCCAAAGCCTCTTCCGGCGAGGCCGGATCGAATACCGGCAACTTGGCAAATTTAGCAAAGGTCCGGGTGTCCTGTTCCGTTTGGGAAGAGTGAGGTCCCGGATCATCGGCCACCGCCACCACCAAAGCGCCTTTAACTCCGATATAGGCTAAACTCATCAGCGGATCACTGGCGACATTCAGCCCCACTTGTTTCATGGCCACCAATGCCCTGGCACCGGCATATGCCGCACCGGCCGCCACCTCCATGGCCACTTTCTCATTCACCGACCATTCTACGTAATACGAGAAATCCCCGGCCCATGCAGCCAACGTCCCGATAATTTCCGAAGACGGCGTCCCGGGATAGGCCGCAGCCAAATGCAATCCGGCTTCGATAGCTCCTCTGGCAATGGCTTCGTTTCCCATTAACAACGTTTTTCCCATTGAAGTCACCTCTGGTTGCCATTCGTTGACGTGTTAATTCCACATCCCCGTCAGATTTATCATCACAGCGCCTATGACTGTCAGAACCAAACCAAAACTCACCAGCCAATCGACGCGGTTAAAGTCATAACGATGCAAATACGTCCGTTTCCCAATGCCGAAACCGCGGGTTTCCATGGATATGGCCATCCGTTCCGCCTTTTTCACCGACGTAATCAACAACGGAATGGCCAAGGGGCAAATTGAAAAAAAAACGGGTCACAAAATTTCGGCTGTCCAACCGGTGGGCCCTGGAGCACTGGGCCTGGATAATCTGTTCCATCTCATTCATAAACGTCGGAATAAACCGAAGTGAGGTAATGAACATAAAGGCATAGCTATAAGGTATTTTCAACTTTTCAACCAGGACAACCACCAAATCCTTCATCTGAGTGGTGGCTAACAGCACCGGAAAACTGGAGGCGATCACCATCAGTCGGAACCCCATGGCCGTTGCGATAAATACCCCCCGGTCCGTTATCCGCAGCCCCGGATTTCCGGGAATCAAGGTCAGTAACGGCCGGCCTTCAGCAATCAACAACACCTGGAACGCCCAAAAAAACAAGGCGAAAAAGAACAATCCTTTGAAAACCGGAACCATTTCCCGAAGCATCCGGGCCATGGCGGCAATCGCCACAACAGAAAAGAAAAGCGCCGCTAAACTCCACAAGTCGCTAAAAAGAAAGCTCAACCCCATCACCCATAATGACCAAAACAGTTTGGTCAACGGATGAAGCCGATGAATGACCGAATCACGGTTTAAATAATTAGCTACAATGGACATACTCTTCTCCTCCGCAGCCGGTAATGGTGGCATACAGTTCCTCCACGGAAAGAGGCGTCCCGAAATCTTCCTGATAACAGTCAAATTTCTGTACCAATGTCGGGATTTGGGGCGGGAAAAGATTGGTACGGCGTAACACGTCCGGTTGATAAAATACCCGGCGGCACGTGTCATCCATTAATATCCGCCCCTGGCTCAATACGATCACCCGTTCGGCATAGCGGGCCACCAGTTCCATATCATGCGTGACAAAAATGACGGTATGCCCTTGTCGGTGCAATGCCTTAACCATCTCCATGATTTCGATCCCTTCACGGTAATCCTGACCGGTCGTCGGTTCATCCAAAACCATCACTTGGGGGCGCATGGAAAGCAATGAAGCGAAAGCTACCCGTTGGCGCTGCCCTTTGCTTAAAAAAAGCGGGTTTTCATTCAAATAAGGTTCCAAACCCACCTGGGCCGCAGCCTCCCGCACCCGCCGGTCAATCTCCTCCCGAGAACATCCCAGATTCGCCGGGCCGAAACCAATTTCTTGGGCCACGGTTGGCAAAAAAATCTGATGATCCGGATTTTGAAACAAAAATCCGACTTTTTGGGCCAATATACCGGTAGTTGAATTCCGGGTATCTATCCCATCTATTCGAACCGTCCCGCCGGTCGGTTTCAAGAGCCCGTTGAACTGCTTTAACAACGTGGTTTTCCCGGCGCCGTTCTGGCCGATGAGGGCGACAAATTCACCGGATTTTATCTCAAAACTCAGATTCTCCAGGACCGGCATCCCGTTGGGATAGGCAAAGGTCAATTGTTCAACCTTGATCATCTTTTGCCTCCTCTGCATTTCAGCAACGCCCAATAGGCTTCATCGACCGTCAACGGCAATTCTCCCGAATAATAGCCGGCTGCCTTTAGGCGATACATCAATTCACTGACGGGAGGAATTTGCAAACCCACATCGGTCAATAATTCCGGTTGATTGACGATCCGACGGGGCGGTTCGTCCGCCACCAGCCGCCCGCCGTTCATCACCCACAAACGCTCAATATATTCCAATAAAATGTTGATCTTTTGTTCGACCACAATGATGGTCAACCCATATTCCCGGTTAAGCTGTTTGAGCACCTCGAACACTTCTTTTGTCCCTAAAGGGTCCAGTTCCGAAGTGGGCTCATCCAACACCAATATTTCCGGACGCAAGGCCACAGCAGCGGCAATCGCCACCCGTTGTTTCTGCCCTCCGGACAACTCCGTGGTGGAGCGATGCCGCAACCCTTCGATTCCGATACGTTGCAACGCATCGGTGATCCGGGCTTCAATGACATCTGGTTCCACGCCGAAGTTTTCCAACCCGAAGGCAATTTCATCTTCAACGGTCGAAGCCACGATTTGGGCTTCCGGATCCTGAAAGACGCTGCCCACTTTCCGGGAGATCTCCGCACAATGCATGGTAAGGGTTTCCACACCGTCAATCCGTACCCTTCCCCGATATTCTCCATGCTGAAAATGGGGGATAATCCCGTTCAAACAAAGGATCAATGTGGACTTTCCGGCGCCCGCCGGACCGGTGATCCCGATAAATTCACCGGGTTTTACCGTTACACTAATCTCCGATATGGCCGGATGCTCTGAACCGGCATAAGTAAAACTGAGTTGTTCAATGGAAATCACCGGTTTCATCCTCTGCTCCTAACGCCTCTGTCCTAAAGCTGATTTTAACGGGAAATACAATACGCTGACCAAAATGGAATTGGCCAATGCCGTAACCAAAACGACAGTCATCAGGGCCACAAAGGCCGGAGCGTTTTTCCCGCCGAACATCAACAAGGTGATCATCGTCCCCACATAACTGAATCCGCTGGCTGCCGTCCCAAGGAAAGTGATGACAAACGGTCGAATATATTCGACGATTCCATTCTTCAACTTGATGGACGCCAGCAAGCCGACGACAATGGCTCCCACCGGTTCACTGACGAAATTCAAGAAAGGAATCACCGATTTGGTCGTCACCATACAGACAGCCGCCGATACCAAACCGATTCCGAGAATCTCCGGAAATCTGGGACGCAATAACAAAATGGCCAAACAATACATGCCAATGATAAAATTCGGCGTAATTCCGGCGAATGGGGGTGTAAACATCCGTAATACCGCACCCACCGCCAACAGTACGGCAACCACCGCCACATCCACAGCCTGTAATCCTTTTCGTTCCGCCAATCTCGTTTCAACACTCATCTCAACAACCTCCTCCAAGACTCAACTCGTCTATGTTTAAGGCAGAACACTGCCATTAAACCAAAATAAAAAGCCGGACACCAGTGTCCGGCTTAACATGTTCCGTAAGCCTTCACTCGTCTCTTCTCAACCCAACTCTTCTATTCAAACTCATCTCAACTACGGCCTATATTATACTATGCTGATTATTCTTCAATATAACAAAAATTGTGACAAAAGTCAATGATGCATCATTTAAATAAAAAGTTTGCAAAATTTTACTTTTCTTTACAATATGAAAGTCCTATAATTAAAACTAGAACAATAGGAGGTAATATCATGATCAAAGGTTTTATCAGCCGGCGAACCTCCCAACGTGTTCCCTACGAAGCTGAAATTGGGATTCAGTTTGCCTGTGGAGACAACAATGCCATCATTGCCAACACCACCAATCTCAGCCCTGAGGGTGTCCGGTTTTTCGTGCCCAAAGGTCAAATTAAGCTGGCTCCGGAGGAAATTATCGAATTATCCTTTAAGTTACCGAATAACAAAGCATTCACGGTTCAAGGAGAAATTTGTTATTTTTCCAACGCCATGGACAGTAATGAAAAACCCGTTGTCTATTACGGCGTCCGTTTCATCAACCTTACCCCGGAGATATCCGATGCTCTCCGTGAATTTTGTCAGATACAACTCAACAGCGAAACGGCCAACGCACCCGAACCCCATCCCACGGCCGTTGCACCCGACGTTACGGCCGATACTTTTGATCCGGAAACGATGGATCCGGCTGAATTTGATATTCCCGAAGATATCTTCCCCGGTCATCCTGGCCTTTCGGAAACCGCGGCAATAGCCGAACCCACCGTTCACCCGGCAGAGCCTGTCGCCCAGCCGGGATTGGCAGATAACCCGTTAACCGCCCGAAGCGATAACAGTTATCGTTCGTTGAGCCAAGAGATGATCGATCAACTCATTCGCTCCCTAACTGCAGCGCAAAATCAGACTTCTGCTCCGGCTGCGTCTGCATCGGAGAAAAAATCGGATGAACATGTTGTCAAAAAGCAACCGGTTCCAAGTCCACAAGCTGCCGAAGCAACTGAAGAGGTGGCACCTTCCGCCGCAACCCGGAATGAACTGCTATCCCAGACAGACAAATCCAGCAATTTCTTAGAGCAAATCCGGAAAATCGCTGAATCGTTCAACATTAAACTCGACCCGGAATTCTTTGAAAAATACATCACAGCCGACGACAAATCGGTCGATACTCCGTCAACCGCCCAACCTGTACAGACAGCTCACAGTGATACGGAACTCAAATTTAATTTCGACAGTCTGGCACAAGAACATCCGCCTAAAGAGCCAGGGCTTTCCGACTCGCTGCCGCACCAGGTGTCATCGGCCAGCAGTTCAAGAAATGACAATTTATTGTTATCCAACTCCGAGCTTATCGACTTACTGTATGGAAATGAAACCAACCCCAAAAAAGAAGCGGGAGCCGTGACCCCGTCGGTTTCCCCTGTCGAACCGAAACCGGCCGAGCCCCTTAAACCAGCGGCAGATGAACCTTTGATTTCCGGATTTGGCATTAGCCGTTTCGACCAGATATCCAAACCGGAACCGACGCTTGAATCAAAAATTCCGTCCGGACCCGAAACCAGCCATTCCGGCTCCCAGATTACGGGCGGATTGGACCCTATTCAGCCCCAAGTGGACAATACGTTGTTTACGCAGGGAAACGACCCATTTAATATTCATTCCGTCCCGAAAAAACCTTCCAATGCCCCAATGGACCAACGGATGATCGACCAAATCGTCCAGGCCATGTTGAAACGGAAGAAATAATCACAAAACCCAACCTTTGCGGTTGGGTTTTGTGCATCGAAAAACATTTTGAAGTTCATCTGGAGAATTCAAACCTTCCTGCCGATATCTTCAATATAAGATAAACGTATGAGACACAACGGAGGCTAAAATGATCAAAGGCATTGTTGAACGGCGCACCGCCGACCGTATCCCGTTTGAAACTGCCCTTCAAATTAAATTCACATCGCCGGGATATCCAGAAGACTTAAATGCTTATTCCGTGGATATCAGTGCCGGCGGCATGAAATTTGCCGTGACTTCCGATTCCCCTTCCATACCCGTCGGAGAAGAGCTGGAATTTGATTTCAATTTGCCCAATTACGGACAAGTCACTCTCACCGGTAAAGTTACATACCGTTCCGTCGGTTCACCCCAAAACAACCTGATATATTACGGGGTTAAATTTCTGAAGATGGACCATACTACCTGGAAAGCGATGATCGATTATTGTTACGGCCCCGAACAGGCGCGGGCCGAAGAAAAATGGATCATGAACCTTCCGGAGGAAACACCGCAAAAACTCTCGGTTTCCAACCAAACCGTCGCCATCGAACCTCAGGAATTAAAAACCATCCTCCATTATCAAGACGGCACCGAAGCCCTGGCCAATTTGGAAGATATCAGCTTCGGTGGAGCCCGGGTCAGTTTATACCAACCGTTGCCCGTAAATACGCCGGTCACCGTCACCATTCGCTACGCCGGTTCTCAACTGGTATTGAACAGTGTCTGCGTCTGGAGCACCTCGGAACCGAACGGCACCTGGATCGGAGGCCTCTTCTTCAACGCATTGAATGATCAGGAATTCTCCGAATTGACCAACCTGATTCATACGATTTCGCAAGCCAAGGAATAAAGCGTTTACAGTGCATCGTGCACAGCCCAATTCCGGTAAGAGGTCCAAGGTTCTGGATTCAGGGGACTGGGTCATGGGTTGTAGAAAAGGAACGCTTTATGCGTTCCTTTTCTACAACCCAGCACCTTTCACTGGCATCCAGAATCCAGTATCCAGTACTTAAACCCTATCTTCCACCATATCGCTCCATCAGCTGAACCCGGCTGATCCATACCTCGTAAGGATCCATGATTTTTTGCACTTTTGCTTTTTTACCGGTTTTAAACGAATAATAAATCCATCGAAGCACGGACTCCCAAAAACCCAACCACCATCGGTTCCATCCTTTCGGAATGGGAATGAGGGTAAAGCCCATCCGCCGGGCTCCGGCAACCAATACATTAACGCCGTAAAACCCTTTAATGTCCTCCGTAATACTTCCGTTTTCGCAGGCCTGCGCCAACCGTCGGAATTCCTCCTTCAACATTTCCATTAAACGCCATTCCAAAGACCGACCCGACGGTTCCGCTGCAATTTCAGTGATCCTTACATTGGAGAGGTGCAGTTCTCCCACCATGTCACCGGGAGCAATGGTTGTCTCATCGAGAGAAACCCTTTGTTTGCCACGATACGGATGATAACACACCAATAACAATCCTGTCGGTGAGCCGGGCACGGTCGAAGCGCCAACCTTCTTCAGATAACGGCGATCAATGGCCATACCCAAGCGACGCAACAGTTTTATTCCTGCCATCTTTATCCTCCTGTTATCTCTCGTAATGATACAAATTCATAGCCGGATGCCCTCAGAATGTCGATGGCTTCCGGCAATGCTTCCAACATGTGTCCGGGAGCCCCCGGATCCCCGCCGGCATCGTGCAAGACAATAATGGTATTGGGTTTTACCCGGGATTGCAAACGCCGGATGATTCCCGCCTTGCCCGTGGAAAAACTCCAGTCCCGGGCATTGGCCGTCCACAAGACCACCTGCAACCTCAGGCGTTTGGCAGCCCACCCCTGAAAGACATTGGAAGCCCCCCAAGGCGGACGGAACCACCGCAACGGCTCCCCCCAGATCCGTTCCAGTTCCGCCTTTCCCCGCCGCATCGTCTCTATGCTGCGCCATGGTGACAACAAATACGCATGCTTGTGAAAATAGGTATGCCAACCGATTTCATGACCGGCTTCCCGAATGGCTTTGATCAGATCGGGGGCTTCCTCCGCCCGGCGCCCGACGATAAAAAAACTGGCAGGAACTTGTTTTTGGCGGAGAATATCCAAAAGAATCGGCGTATACCTGGGATCCGGCCCGTCATCAAAGGACAAATGGATCCGCTGTCCGGACCCGGTCCCCCGGCGGACAGTTTTACCGGAAAACAACCGCACTCCGGCATCCCATCCGGCATAAGCCCATATCACCATTATGCCGAAACTCATCACGTAAAACCACATCATTATCAACCCTCATCATGTGCGGAATGAAACGGCAGAAAAATATAAACAACCACCATGACCAACATCAATGAACCGCTAATATAAAAAGGCAGCTCCATCCGATGCGTCCCCAGAATTCCTCCGATCAGCGGCCCAATGGCAAATCCCAAACCTTCCACCGACAAAAACAAACCCATTAATACGCCCCGTTGCTCCGGAGGAATCGAACCGGCCAACAAGGCATTCCAAGCCGGCTGAATCATGGCATAAGAACACCCGATCATCGCCGCAATGAACCAAATATTGTGCTGCGTTGCCCACGTGACCGCCATCATAATCGAAAGGAACGCCACCAAAAAACCTGACACCAAAAAATGGCGGGCTCCCCATTTATCAGCGAAATGGCCCACCGGAACCATGAGGCAGGCAACAAAAATGCCGCCCACCATCAATAGCAGGCTCAACCGGCTTTCGGACATCCCAAGCCGTTCCGTAATGAACGGCAACAGCACCGGCAATAAAATCCCCAAAGACAGCGTCTGAATCAACATGCCGGGAATCAAGCCTTTGTTCAGATTCAACGTCGCCAGGACTTTTTTAAGTTTCTTCCGAGGTGCTTCAGGTTCCGCCGTTCTTAACGTCTCCGGACACATCAGCCATTCGATCACCCAGCCCAAACAACTCGCACATAAACCGATGCCTGCCACAAAAATTAAAATATCGAACCCGGTACGGTATATGTCTTCAATTCCCAAATGGGCTTTTAACCAACCGGTCTTTCCGGAGTCGATTAAAAACCCCATTATAACGGGGCCCAATCCGCCGCCGATCATCCACACCACCGAAACCCAGCTGATCATGGTGGCCCTCTTCGCTTCACCGGCAATCCGGATGGCCCCGGATACCACAGCAGGCCATACCGGCGCCGCTCCGATGCCGATGAGCACGGCGGCTAAAATCATAAGACTCAGCCAGGAATTGAAATATTTAAAAAGGACCACGCCCGCGATAATCAGGATGCTCCCCCCGAAAAGGACCGGCCAAGGGCCGAAATGATCCGCCAACCAACCGGTCCCGCTTTTGGAAAGATTGTCCGTCAGCAGATTGCCGCTCATCACCAACCCGACGGTGTTCAGAGCATACCCCAGTTGTTTAAGATAACTCGGTAAAAAAGTAATAAATAAGGCCATCCGAACAAAGTCGATGGCTGCAAGCATGATCAGAAAACAAGCTAACATCCCATATTTCCAAAAGGAACGACCGCTTTCAGGCACGGATTTCTCTCCTTACTGTCTTTTTATATAAATTAGCTGTCCGCGGCAACGGCCTTAACATACGATAAATAATTCGGGCACACCGTACAGCGGCATCCGGTTTTCCCAATTCTTCGCAGCGGCGGCTCATCCGCTCCCGGAAACCAGCATCGGTGACCATCCGACAGATTGCCGTTTTCATCCGGCGTTCCCGCTTGGCAATAATCGCTACCCGATGCCGCCACAAATAGTTGGCATTGGCCTCTTCCTGCCCAGGATTGGGCTTGTAAATGACCATCGGCAAGCGTTTGGCCAGCGCTTCGGATACCGTGATTCCGCCCGCTTTGGTCACCAATACGTCCGCCGCTTCCATCACTGCAGCCACATTTTCAATATAGCGAACCGGCTTAATCATCGGATATTTTTCACTGATGGCCACCAGTTTCTCATACAACTCCTGATTGGACCCTGTAATGACCAATGCCGTCACTGACTGCGGCAAATCCTTCAAAATATGACTGAACCGCAAGCTACCGAAAACTCCGTCGCTGCCTCCCATAAACAAAACCAACTTTTGTTGCGGAGAGATCCCGTATGCCCGTTTCACCGCTGCCGGATCATATTTTTCATAAAAATATGGCAAAATCGGAATACCGGTAACGGCAATCCTGGAAGCCGGAATTCCCCTTTCCATTAATCCGTCCACCATCTCTGAGGAACCCACCAGATACAGGTCAGTATAAGGGTGAACCCATTGACTGTGAACGCAATAATCGGTAATCACCGTAATGATGGGAACATCCAGTTCACCGTTTTCCTTCATCTCCGAAAGCACGCCGGCTGCCAACGGGAACGTGGAAACGATCACCCCGGGATTGAAACGGTTCACCAAGGATATCAATCCGGCATAACCCATCCGGTTTAACCGCCGCTGCCAAAAAGAATCCGGGGACATCTTACCGGTGGCTTGATAGTAAAGGGCATACCCAACCGGAAAATGCCGTAGACTTTGCATATAACCAAATTGAGATAACCGAGTCAATAACGGAGCCAGCAAATCGCAGTAATCAACGGTAATTACCCGAATGGCCGGATCCTGCATTTTCAACGCCTGCGTCAATGCTTTAGCTACTTGATTATGGCCGCCGCCATAACTGGCTGATAAAATTAAGACATCACAATATTCCTGGGTCACAGTTACACCCCATATTCATCAAAATTTTAATCAACCAGCAGAAGCTAGCTTAAAATAATTTTGACGAAATGTTCCAAAATTCCTTCATCACTTTACATAAAAAAACAATTTCGTCACTTTCAATCCATATTAATATATTTCCCATCCGCCCATTTAGTAACATTATCGTTATTTCCCGTACAAAAATAAAAACAGCAGCCGCCTGCTGTTCCGCTTATGCATCCACCGGGTTCAAATGAGATTTTCAATGACATTCAGCCCCGGATGAGTATATAAGTTGAATATCAAACCGATCCGTTCGCCGCTGATGACCCGGACCCAACATTCCGATTGGGTCACCCGATCCACCACAACCTGTTCTCCGTTGCTCAACAATAATAAGCTACCGATAGGATACGGTGCCACCATCTTCTCCAGGCATTGCACTACCGTACGGTTGAATTTCCGATCCGCTTCCGCTTTAATTTTACTTAAAACGATATGGGACGGCATGGCTTTTTTATACACCCGGAAAGACGTCATGGCATCATAAACATCAGCCACAGCCACGATTTTGGCGAACCGGTGAATCTGATCACCGGTAATCCCCCGGGGATATCCGGAGCCGTCTTCCCGTTCGTGATGTTGAAAGGCCACGTGAGAAGAGATAAAACTGATACCGACCTTCTCTTTTAAAAGTTCATACCCGTCCCACGTGTGATTTTTAATCTGATCATATTCCTCCGGTTTCAAACTGCCCGGTTTATTTAAAATTTCGGAATCGATGAAAATCTTGCCGATATCATGAAGCAAAGCGCCAATTCCCAAGTATTCCAGGTCACTCCGGCTCATGCCCATGGCCGCGCCGATAATCAAGGCGAGGGTACATACGTTGACCGAATGAGCATACGTATAATTATCATACGAGCGAATATC
>JAKOSX010000170.1 GCA_029776595.1 Bacillota bacterium
GCGGCGACGCTTGGGAGGCCTGTGGGAAAACCTACTGGACCTAAGTCACAATCTTTACCCGGTGGATACCATCGCCCTCTTACATATAAAATCTGCGTAAATCGGCCGGTTGGTCGGTTTTTGAATATTACGGCGGAGAATCGTTGAAAATTTTAGGGGACAATCATGGATAATCTGGCCCACGCGGCTAAAATAGCGTTACTTACGTTTGTAATTTCGCTCGTTATTTCCTTTTTATTCGAATTCTCACTGGACATCTGGATCTCTTTGGTGATTTTAGGCACGGTCATTCTGACCGGGATTTTGTTCGATTTGGTCGGGACTGCGGTGACGGCTGCGGCGGAAGCGCCGTTTCATGCCATGGCTGCGGATAAAGTGGCCGGTTCCAAAGAAGCCATCTATTTGATCCGTCATGCGGATCAGGTGGCCAATTTTTGCAATGACGTGGTGGGAGACATAGCCGGTACCATCAGCGGGGCCATCGTGGCCAGTATCATTTTGCAAATATCCAAAGGCAAGGTGAACGGCATTCAGGATTTGCTCAGCGCGGCGGGGATCGCCTTGAGCGCTGCCTGTACCGTTGGCGGTAAATCGCTGGGAAAATCCTTTGCCATGAAACGGGCCAATGATATCATCTTCCATGTGGGCAAATTCCTTTCATGGGTTAAAATATTCGATTTTGACGTGAAAAAAGGGAAACACAAGAATAAACCGGGTTCAAGGAAGGTCAAAAGGAAGAATGGGAAAATTATTGGAAAAAATTAAAGGACCGCAGGACCTGAAATCCCTCACTGAACCGGAATTGGAAGCATTGGCCAAAGAGATTCGGGAATTGTTGCTGCAAACGGTTTCGCAGACCGGCGGCCATTTGGCTCCCAATCTCGGCGTGGTTGAACTGACCCTTGCCTTACATGCCGTATTTGACAGCCCCCGGGATCAGATTGTGTGGGATGTGGGCCATCAGGCGTATGTTCATAAAATGGTTACCGGCCGTTGGAACCGGTTTGAAACATTGCGCCAGTATAACGGATTGAGCGGTTTTCCCAAGCCAGAGGAGAGCATCCACGACGTATTTGGCACCGGTCACAGTTCGACGTCGATTTCCGCTGCCGTCGGCCTGGCGAAAGCCCGCGATCTCAAAGGAGAGAAACACAAAGTCATCGCCGTCATCGGTGATGGTTCCATGACCGGAGGCATGGCCTTTGAGGCTTTGAATCATTTGGGCCAATTGCAGACTGATCTGATCGTGGTTTTAAACGATAATGAGATGTCCATCTCCAAAAACGTGGGCGCCCTTTCCCGATATCTGACCCGGCTTAAATTGAGTCCCCGTCTTCGCAGGATCAAGGCGGAAGTGGAAGATATGCTGCACCGGATTCCCCGGGTTGGGAAGGTCACCGTCCAATATTTGCGGAAATTGGAAGACGCCCTCAATTACCTGGTGATTCCCGGGATGCTCTTCGAGGATCTGGGCATTACATATGTGGGGCCCATCGACGGCCATAATATTACGGATTTAAAAGAGAGTTTCACTCATGTGAAAGACCTGAATAAACCGGTGTTGGTTCATGTCCTGACGGTGAAGGGGAAAGGGTATCCCTTGGCCGAAATCAATCCGCAAAGGTTTCACGGGACAGGCCCTTTCCACGTTTCCACCGGCCGTAAAGCCGACACGTCGAAAACCGTCACGTATACCGAAGTCGTCGGGAAAACCTTGGTTAACCTTGGCAAACAGGACCAACGGATTATTGCGGTAACGGCTGCCATGGCTGACGGCACCGGATTGTTGGAGTTCGCCAAGCAGATACCGGAACGCTTTATCGACGTGGGGATCGCCGAAGAGCATGCGGTGACCATGGCTGCCGGTCTGGCTAAAAAGGGGTTCCGGCCGGTAGTGTGTATCTATTCCACCTTTCTGCAGAGGGCCTATGATCAGATCCTCCATGATGTTTGTCTGCAAAAACTGCCGGTATTGTTTTTGCTGGATCGGGCCGGATTGGTCGGTCCCGACGGTCCTACCCATCATGGAGTCTTTGACCTTTCCTACTTGAGGCATATTCCCAATTTGACCATTATGGCCCCTAAAGATGAAGCCGAATTGAAAGACATGATCTATACAGCCCTGCATCATGACGGTCCGGTGGCCATCCGTTACCCGAAGCGGGACGGCATGGGCACCCGTTTTGACACTCCGTATCAGC